>JAWCQO010000001.1 GCA_038869735.1 Candidatus Anstonellales archaeon
AATTCATCCTTATCAAACCAGCCGCTATCCCTGCAAAATCGAACAGGGGGTTTGGTATAAGTGCAAAAACAAATATTGCTAGTGCGCCCCACTTTTTTACTGCAATTATGTTGTTTTCTATCTCTTTTTTATTCTCATCGAGTAGCTTAGTGCTCCCGAGGCCTGCAAGATAGCCGGATACCTCTCCTAATGCAGAACCTATGCCAAACAAAAATCCAATTATGAACGGATTTGCGAGATTGCCCAGCACTAATAGGGACCAGACGCCAGGTGCTGGAAGGATGACCGTTCCAGATGATATTAAGCCTATTAAAAAAGCTCCAAAATATCCGAATTTCTCTGGATTTTTAAGAGAAAAAGATAGGTAGTACACAGCAATAATGATAAGAATCGAAGCAATTATGGTTAAGACTCCCGTGACTTTTTTGCTTAGTGCTGGTAGCTTCATAAATGGTAGCTTTTAAAATAGTTGTTTATAATTTTTTCATTGTAGATCTTGGGTTATAAAAGCTTAGATTGATAAGATTAACACAATAGTAAAAAAATAACAACATTTATAAAGATATGACACTATAATATTAGAAGATAATGAGAACAGAGTTACGAACCCGGAGAAACCATTGAAATCTGGGGGATTGTATATGGAAGAGAGTAAATATCCTCGAGTAGTGTTAATGACACCTGCATATAACGAAGAGAATAATATTTCAGTTATTATAAAGAGCGGGTTGAAACTTATAAAATGGGGGACTATAGATGACTTTGTAGTGATAGATGACGGTTCCACAGATAACACGGCCTCTGTAGCAAGAAATCTTGGAGCAAAAGTAATTTCTCTTCCAGAAAATAAAGGGAAGGGCACGGCATTTTTGGAAGGATTATTATATGCAAAAAGAAATGGAGCAGATATTTTGATAAGTGTAGATGCGGATTTAGTCTCCCCTCTTACAGAACGCCAGATAGCAAAGGCTATTCTGATGATTTGGAAAGAAAAACAGAACATGGTGGTTTTTCCTGTTTATGAGGGAGGCGGGTATACTGGGTGCAACTCGTCTGGACAAAGGGCAATAAAAGTCAGCGCATTAAACTTTCTTTTTGAAGGGGATGGTTTAGACATTCGTCTTAGCAACTCAAAACCTGCCAAAAGGTTTATGGAGATGTGCAAAGGGTATGGATTGGAAAAAACACTTGATTATTATATAAAATCTACAAGTTATATTAATAGATTAGACTTTGCAATGAGATTTTTGGAGCCCTTTAGACATATGAGTGCAGGGTGTCAAAATGAAGAAGTTGATAGGTGTCTGGCTATAATTTGGAAGCGAAAAAGAAGGATGGAACTTCTTAAGAGAGTTAGATCGAAAGGGTGGCATAGAAAAAAAGGCTTTATGAAAAAGGTGGCGGCGCATGGTGGGGTGAGCCTTGTCAAAATTCTGACATCATCTAAGCAGGGATAAGAAAATTAAAGATTATTTGTTTTTTATCTTTTGTGTTGTTAGGCATAAGATTTGTAAAGAACATGAGCCTTACGCGGATGCTCTATTTGGCAGGTGAAGCGAATTTTGATTTTGTAGTCATAAAGAAAAGACCAGCTAAACTTTCTTGGAAAGAGAAGAGAATGCTTGAGTCCTACACATTAGCTTTGGCAGAAGAAGGGGAGAACGGCTTAGTAGTCATTAATAAAATTGACAGATCCAGAATTAATGAACTGCAAGAATCCGGCTTCGATGGAAAGGTTGCGCTTGTTTCCACATACTCCGAAATCAAAAAGCTTAAGGAATTGAGAAAAAAGCTTGAAAGCGAGTGGTTTGGAGAGGAGTATATAAGAAGAAATCAAGAATATCTCGATGCTTAAATGGCAGAAACTAATCGTCTGCGTATTTCTCGCTATCCCATTCAAACTCAAGGTTATCTTCCTTTTTTATTAGATAATCCTCCAATACCAAGTAATCGATTCCTGTTCCTGTGAAACACATAAACGCATCATATGGAGTACAGACGATGGGCTCTCCCCGAATATTAAATGAAGTATTAATAAGGATAGGGATGCCTGATAGTTTCCCAAACTCCTTTATTAAATCATAATATTCCTCATTTTGATATCGCCTTATTGTTTGAAGTCTTCCGCTTCCGTCAACATGCGTTACTGCTGGTATTTTTGAGCGCCAGTTCTCCTTGATTGGATAAACCATAAGCATAAAATCGGTGGGCTTTGGGATTGGATAATCACAATCGAAATATTTGGGAGCATCATCTTCGCACACTACCGGAGCAAAAGGTCTAAATAGTTCACGGTGTTTTACCTTCATATTAAGAATATTCTTCATTTGCGGATTGCAAGGATTTGAGAGGATGCTTCGTGCGCCTAGGGCCCTCGGCCCCCATTCCATCCTTCCCTGAAACCAACCAACTATGTTGTTTTCGTAAATTAATTTTGCTGTTTTTGATATCTTTTCCCTTTTACTTGTGAATCGCGTAAATTTTATATCGTTATCTTGTAGAAAAGCAAGAATCTGTTCGTTTGAGAAGTTGGGGCCAAGATAGGCTGTTTTCATTTCGTATTTTCGCTCTTGAGAAAAAACAGAGTTATAGATGAACAGAGCTGCTCCCAGACTCCCTCCGCCGTCGGATGCGTTTGGCTGAATCCAGACGTCTTTGAATGGAGTACGTGATAGTATCTTACCATTATATACACTATTAAGGGCAACCCCTCCTGCCATAACAAGATTTGTGCATTTTGTTTCTTTAAAGAGGTGGTTTAGGATACGACTTATAACTTCTTCTGTAATGAGTTGTACAGCTGCTGCTATATCTTTGTGCCTCTGAGTAATTTCTTCGTTTTTTCTTCTTACAGGTCCACCCAAGAGATCACAGAGCTTTTTTGATGGCATTTTGTTGCTTGCAAGATAAGAAAAATACTCCATATCCAGCCTATAACTTCCATCAGACTTTATGTCAATAATTGAAAGCAATTTTTTGTAGTATGGATTTGCTTCTTTGTTCATATTTCCGTATGCAGCAAGACCCATTACTTTATATTCAGAGTTATTTACTGAAAAACCAAGATAGGCAGTTATGGTTGAATAAAGGAGACCTATTGATGAAGGAAAGCGGATCTCTTTGTTTAGGATTATTTTATTTTTTTCACCCACGCCGTAAGCGGTAGTTGTCCATTCACCTACACCATCAATTGTAAGAATTGCTGCTCTCTGAAACGGACTTGAAAAAAAAGCACTTGCTGCATGTGCAATGTGGTGCTCAACGAAGAAGATTTCACCTTCATAAGGTATGCGTTTTTTGATTACTTCTTTTATTCTGACTTTTTCTGAGAGATAAGACGGCATTGCACCGGCAAATGTAAAGAAACTATATGGGAATGTATCTAAATATTGGTAGACGATGCGCTCAAATTTTAAGAAAGGCTTTTCATAAAATGCAACACAGTCTATATCGGTTGGTTTAAGTCCCTCACTCTCCAAGCACCACCGGATAGCATTTATAGGAAAAGAATTATCATGTTTTTTTCGTGTGAATCTTTCTTCCTCTGCTGCTGCAACACAGATTCCATCTCGTATAAGAGAAGCCGATGCATCATGGTAATAACAGCCAATACCAAGAACATTCATCGCTTTCACCTAGAATCTTCGCTTGTATGTCTCCTTAGTTCCTTTTCCAAGAGTTGTGTCTATCCAGTAGGTCTCAGCGTTATTTGAAATTTGTTTATCAAGAAAATGCTTTCCCAAAGTCTTTGAGAGTATGGCCGTAATCCCTATTCCAAGTATATAGACAAAAAAAAGGAGCCCTGTATTAAAGAGAATTGAGATGGTTTCTCCGAAATCCCTAACGCCAATTTTAAAGCCGGATATAAACGCCCTTAGATTCTTCATATAAATAACCGCTTCAGCAGATTGGATATTAAAACTAAAAGAAAAACTAGGAAAAGAATATGAGGATAGCTGACTTCCTTTGGTAGTTTATTTGTAAATGAAAGAAGCAAGAAAAGGATAAGAGAAAAAAAAATGAAGGAGAGGATGTACCCCACTTTGTGTCCGAAATTAGCCATTTTCAACTCTTCTTTTTTAGATTTTATGTTGATTGCCCAATCCATAAATTCAGCCTTTTTGTAGCAAATTTCCAATTTTTTAAATAAAGGCATAGACAAATTGGGAGAGTGCAGTTGTTTGAGCAAGTAATATCAAAACACCTATTATCGCGAGCAAAATAAAAATTGGTGCGAGCCACCACAGTTTTCGTATGCGTATGAATTCAATAAGTTCGGAAATGAATGAAGGCTCTTTACTCATTATTTTTCAACTCGTTATATACGGCGGTAGCAATTAGATCAGCTATAATCTCATTTCCTATTTTGTTAAGATGGTATAAGTCTATATATGTTGTATCTGAGGTGTTACTAAATGCATCTTTTAGATCATAAAATTTAAATGAATATCTTCTGGGATGAGTAACAACCTTGTTGTATACTGCTTGAAAGAACGGCTTCAGCTCTTCTCGGTTTAGCAAAAAATCAAGCTCCTCTTGTGACTTCTTTTCTTTTGTAAATAGAACTGGCTGCCAGAAATAGAGGGACTTAAAACCGTAGCCTTTTGAGAGTATATCAATTGTTTTTAAGTTTTCAAAATAGACATTGGATACCTCCTCTGACAAAGACGCTAATCTATCCTCAGAGTAGAGTTTCTTCTTTTCTCCAAAGAGAGTCTTTGATACTTTCAGAACGATTTTTCCAATGCTTGTTTGGTAGAAGATTGGGGTTATGAGGTTAAATCTTTTATTTAGCCCGAAATCTAATTTTCTGTTTTCAATTCCATAAGGAACCCCTGCTTCACCTGCATGGTACGCTGCCAAGGCTTCATTTATGCCATCGTAAAAAATTGCATAATGAGGTACATTTCCTTTTCTAAGCTCAAGGAGGAGCCTTATCTCTGACTGAGTATTAACATAGCCGCTTTCCCCAAAATTCGTTACATTTACACTTACTCCTTTCTCACAAAGTTTTCTTGAAAGAAGCGAAGGAAGAGTAAAGTTATCGGGTACACCGTGTCCCCATGCTGTTGAGCCTCCGAAAAAGAAAATCTTTATAGAGTTGTTATTTGAACATGGGTTGAAAGTAAAACGCAAAGAATCGTGGTTTGTGTTTATGTATTTTCCGGAGATGTTAGGGCGCCTAATATAGTCTATATAGGGGGAGTACTCCATAACAGAGGCAGGTTCATCTTCATATATGAAATATTCCTTCAAAAATGATTGGTTTTTATATTCACCTGCACGAATGACAGATGGAGTGCTATTTAGGGATTTAAAAACGGATATTACACCAAAAGCTGCGACTTCTAAAAATGCGAGCATAAGAAGGGAGATTATCAGTATAACGAAAGCGGAATATGCAACTTTTGAGTAGGGAGAAAGATGAGTAGATAGGATTAAGTAGTATTTTTCAAATCTATTTTCTCTGGATTTGGTGTTCATTTCTGCTCACTATTCATGGCACTTCGGAGTTCTTCGCTGTCTATTCTTAGCCTATATTTTTCCATTATTTTTGAAATATCCCGTTCCTCTTGCAAGATGATTCTCCTGAGTTCTTCTCCGCTTATTTTTGAAAGATTCAGTTCTGCTACCGCCTCCTGCGCTGTCTTGCCAGTTACCATTTTTTTTAGTATTTCTGGGAGCGCTGCTTTTGCAAACAGACCGGAGGAATAGGCAGAGAAGAGATCTGAGAGAGTTATTTCTAAATTCTTTGATTCGAAACCTTCTCTCCTCAATTGAGTAAGTGTCTTTGTCAGCGTAACGGCTATTAGAGAAGGGTTCCCAAACTTTTCTGAGAGCGATAAGAACAGATTCAGATGTTTTGATTTTAGCATCTGGGAAGCAAGTTCCTTGTTGTTTAGAAGGCGTTCAACTTTTTCTTTTATTTTGTGAGGTTTTTTGCTTTCGACCCTCCGGTTAATTTCTTCAAGCATTTCTTTAGTTATTCGGATAGGGGGGATGTCGGTTTCTGGATACATGCGAGCTCCTCCTCCTAAGGGCCGCATATAAGAGGTAGTCCCATCTGCATTTGCCCTGCGAGTTTCTGATGGCACTGCCAGTTCCATAGCCCGTGTCCAGACAGCTAAAAGAGCTTTTCTGGCTGTCCTTTCATCTCCTATAACCAAAACAAAGGCGTCATCTTCGCCTAAATTGAGTCGAGTCTTTAGTTTTTCTAATTCTTCATTGCTAATCGAGTATCTGCTTAAATCTTCGTCTGAGTGTAATATTCCTCCTACGCCAGCTGTTTTTGCATAAAAAGAAAGTTCGGTGCCATATCTTATGCCTGGGCATAACTCAAATCCCAGGATACCCTTATGCTTTGGAAGACGTATTCCGAAGACCCCACATTTTTGTGATAGCATTTTTTTTATCATTGCACAGCGAGTATTTGTAAAAACGCTTGTAACTTCTGAGATATAGGCTGGAAAACCACTAAACTCGCCGAACCTCGATTTGAGATTGTTCATGAGCTCCAAAAGACTATTCTGTCGCTTTATTTCATTTTCAATTAGAGTAGGCAACTGGTTTAGCTCCTGAGCTCCTTTTATTTCGACACGTGCACCCCCTTCAACTGATATGTTGAGGTCTTGTCTGATAGTACCTATGCCACGTTGGACTCTTCCTGAAAGTCGAAGGATTTCGCCTATGATGGACGCTACTTCCTTTGCATGCTCTCCGTCAATGATTTCGGGAGCTGTTGCTATTTCAACTAGCGGAATACCCAACCTACCAAGAGAGTAGAGGGTTTCTCCTTTTTTTCTCTCAATTATTCCTGCGCTTTCTTCCTCAAGACATATAGTCTGTATGCCAACGTGGCCTCGTGACGTCTCTACCGAACCTCCTACTGCAAGTAGCATTGTTCGTTGGAAGCCTGAAGTGTCTGAGCCGTCAATCACTGTTTTTCGCATAACTTGAACTTCATCAACTGGTGTTGAGCCAAAATAGTTAGCTAGCTCTAACGCAAACAATAGCGCTTCGGGATTTATTTTGTGAGGGGGTTCTTCATCTAACTCGACAAGACAGGAGTATTGATAAGGAGCAAGATAGGTAAATGACTTATCAGATGAGGCTTCAAAAAGTGCAGCTGAGTCTAGGGTCCCAATTTCAGATGAGACGGGGTGCAGTCGTCTCTTGATTATTCGGGAAGGAATAACTTCTGACTCGGTTGGAGGGGATGGACAATTGCAAAACAGTTTATTTGTGTCAAGTCGCTGATGGATTTCAAGTCCACACTTCATATCAAACTACTCCTTTCTGTAATCTCTCCTGCAATGTTTCTCTCCATTTCTTCCTTAATCCTCTTCGGGTCTTTCTCGTGGCCAAGAACCCACATAAGCTTAACCAAGGCAGTTTCTGGAATCATGTCACAACCGTTTCCAATTACACCTGTTTCTAGAAGTCTTCTTCCATTGGCATAAACATTCATATCAATGCGACCGAAGATTGTTTGAGGAGCTATCACTATAGGGATGCCTGAAGTACATAACTCTTTTATGGAATCTATAATTGGGGGGGTGAATCCATCTCCCAAATAGTTTGTGCTGACATGACCCAAACCCGTAGCTGCAATAACTACCCCGTCATATTTTGAAAGTGAAGATATAAATTCAGGCTTTATTCCTGGGTGGGCGTATATTAGCGCAACGTTTGGATTTAAACGGTTATCAAATTTGAGCTGGCGACCTTCATCACGCTTTCGATAGCTGGTTAAAGGAGACACGGATTTTTTTAAATAATCTATTATGGCGAGTGGCTCGCCACCTATTGTTTGAAAGGCGTCTCTGCGAGATGTGTGCATTTTTCTTACTCTTGTTCCAAGATGAAAATAGCAGAAGTCGTCGCTTGAAGTCGCATGCATGCAAACACCTACATGGGCAATATCTGACTTTGCGCATAGGACAGAGCAGATAAGATTTATCTTATTGTCAGATGAACCCCTATCAGTGGAGCGCTGTGAACCTGTAAGGACTATCGGAATAGGAGGGTCCTGAAGCATAAATGAGAGAGCAGCAGCACTATATCCCATCGTATCAGTACCATGAGCTATAACTACTCCCTCTGTTCCACTCTTAATTACGTCATATACTTCCTTTGCCATTATTGACCAATGTTGTGGAGTCATGTCCTCAGATAAAATATTGAAAATCTGTTTCGTATCAAATGAAGCAAGGGAGTGTAATTCATGGAATTCTGAAACGATTTCCTCGGCTGAAACAGAGGGTTTAACTGCTCCGGTTTCATATTCTACCTTAGAAGCTATCGTACCGCCACAGGCAAGAACAGATATTCTTTTTTTTGGAATTTGGAGAGTGGAGGGAACAGTTATGACTTCGTCTTCTTTTTGAATCCTTCCTTTGGATAAAAGTGAGATATCAGATATTGTGTTAATGTCTATACCGATGTTATATCCGTTATCTAGCTTCAGAACTATACAACTGGGGTCACCAAACCCTATTTTTGGAAGGAGCATGCCTTCAAAAGTTAAATCGTCTCTTACTACTTTTATCTTGTCCCCTTCCTCAATTCCCTTTTTAGATAATAATTCTCTAACGGACTCAGAATACATGTTCTAGAGATTTGGAAGATGCAATTAAAAAATATACCTCAAAGGCTTTTGCTTACGTACGCTCCATCTGGTATATAACCTAGTTTGTAGTAATATGGGCGGGCGCCTGCACCAGAGATTATTAGAAGCTTTCTTTTTTCAAATTCTTCTCTTGAGATTTTTTCTGCTTCCGCAAGAAGCTTTTTTCCAAGACCTTTATGCTGGATTTTATCCATTTCACTTTGTCCTATTTCGACTTCAGCCCCATAAACATGGAGCTCGCGGATTAATGCAGTTTTATCTGTTATTTCTGGTCTGTGAGAGGTAGGAGGGACTCGCAATCTACAAAAAGCTGCAAGAATGTGTTTTCGCTTATCTTCAAAGGATAAAAAAATTTCATGACCTCCATTTGCTTCATAGTCAATTCTCTCTAAACTTAGATCTACATCTCCGATTTTTCGAAAACCTCGTCCTTCATTTCCAATTTCACGACACCTAACACATTGACACAAAATACCTGCACGCTTGAGCTTTTGGTCCACTAGCTGCCTTAGGTTCGAATGTTTGACTCCGGCGTGGATAAGATTGGAGGGTATGTCTCGTTGGACGCGCATAACGCGAACATAGGGCGGAAAGTATTTTGTAATTCTCAGTATGACTTCTGCGGCTTCTTCGCTAGTATATGGACTAAATTCTCCTCTTTTGTATTGCTCATAGAGTGGAGTTCCCTCAAGAACAAGTGTAGGGTATATTTTTAGCATATCTGGCTTAAAATCCGGGTCCGAAAAAAGAGTGCGAAAGTATTTTTCGTCTTCTTGCGGAGATGCAAAAAGACCAAGCATCATGTGGTAGCAAACTTTAAATGCTGAGTTCTTAAGAAGATCAGTAGCTTTTTTTACATCAGAAACGGTATGTCCTCGCTTCACCTTTTTGTATACCTCATCAGATAGAGTTTGGACGCCCAATTCCATTTGTGTTCCGCCAAGTAAAAGTGCATCGTCTATTTCGTTTTCAAAGCACCAATCTGGACGAGTTTCAAATGTAACTCCTATTACTCTATGTGTTGCTTTTTCATTTGCTTTTTTGGATTCTTCTATTGTTGGAGAATCAAAACCATTAAAGGCATCATAACACTCCTTAACAAACTTGTGTCTATAATCTTTTGGTACGGCCAAAAAGGTGCCTCCCATTAGGATAAGGTGGCACTTGTCAGTCGGATGGCCCTGTTGTGAATACTGCTTGAGACGAGCTAAAACTTGTTTTTTTGGGTCATAGTTGTTTTGGATTGCTCTCATAGTCATCGGCTCAAAACCAGTATAGCTTTGAGGAGCGCCGATTCCTTTTGGGCAGTAAGTACAAAAACCGACACAGGGAAAGGGTTTTGGCATAACTGCAACGGGGGAGACTCCGGAAAGCGTACGTGTAGGTGTTTTTAGAAGAAGAGAGAGAATGCGTTTTGTTTTTTGTGAGGGACTGAGAACGGCGAGTATGTCTGAATTCCGAAGAACAGATTGCAGGGAAAACTTTTTACTTGCCTCTTTTTTGATCTCTTGAAGGTTTGATTCTCCCTGACAGAGGGCCTTTGCTGCATATTCAGCTGCCTCTTTTCTTTTATTGTCTAGACTAAAATCTCTCTTTGTTATTTTCTTTTTTAGTAGGTGAGAATAATCGTAGTTTCGACTATCATTATCCAAGAGTGTCCACCACCGACGTAACAGGTCAACGCAACATTTTTCTTCTAAAAATTTGTCGAGTCATCCGACCAGATTTGAAATTAAACCTGCTAGTGCATAAACCGGACTTTCAAATAGAGGGAATATTAAGACTCCGTTGTTTATAGCTTTGTAGTCGGATAATAGATTTGTGTGAATGAGAACAGTAACTGTTTTTTTATCGCTTACTGCGTGGCTTGATTTGGAAACGGCTATTATATCTACTTTATAGTTGCCTTCCTCGTTGCCGACAACTTCGTAGCTAATAGTCTTACTAGTCTTTGCAGGAAGGAAAAGTTCTTTTTTAAACTTCCATTCCCTAAAGCCTTCTGACCGAAGCTCAAAAACGTCGTTTGCATTCCCTTTATTGGTAAGTGTGATTGAGAATTTTGCCGGCTGGCCAGCATTTGTTTGTTTGGTTGTAGGCGTAATATCCATAGAGAGAAGATCTTTTTTTATGACTACCTTCGCAGTAAAGTCTAAAAAGCCTAATTCCTCCCGGTTTTCTTCATCAAGTATCCTCAATTTTACGTCATACTCGCCCTCCTGGGCATCTGGAGGAGCGCTAAACTCGGCTTGGAGAGGGCTTGAGGTAAGCTTGCTGTTTTTGAATTTCCATTGAGGAGGAGCGTCAGTTATGATAAGCTGGTCATATACTCCACCCTGACCAAATTTCCCTCCAACTGAAACTTCAGGCTTTACAGAGATCGCTATGGTTTGACCCGGCCCCATTTCACCTATATTTATTACATCTCCATGGCGTAGATTTCTAAAATAAGGTTCAAGCATCTGCACTGAAAAAATTAGGTGAAATGATAGCATCAGAATAAAGAACGCGTAGACCATTTTTTTCATGGTTCTCTCTTTACTGGAGGGATAATTTAAAGTTTTCTTTTTTCCTGCTGCTGTGTTAAAAAGATATCATGCAGGTATCCTCTGCGCTGTTTGATTAGTTCCCCAAATAAAACACAAAGGAGAGCTTCATAAGTTGCTTTTAGATGGGGTTTAATTCTTAGTCGCTATAACATAAAGAATTATAAAGAGGTACCAAGCTGTGCGGTTTTCTCTGTGAGCTGGTAAGCCTTAAAGTAGTTTTGTATTAGTTCCTTCCAATCGCAAAGGCGAACGAGATTATAGGCATCACTTTTTAATTGTTCGAGAGAAGATAAATCAAGATTGTATAGTTTCTCCAATTCGTTTGCAAGTTCGTCGACAACGGCAGTCTCAGATACGTCAGACATGCGAAGTACGGTTATTCCTCGGTTTTTTAGATTTACCCTGCTAGATACGTATCTCCCAAAACCCGTGTTGTCTGTGGTTATTGAAACATTTAGATTAAGAGCGGCTTCAAGCGGGGTATAACCAAATGGTTCGTATCTTGAAGGAAAGACACCCACATCCATTCCAGATATTACATCGTAATAATCGAGATTGAGTAATCCGTCATTTGATTTTACATATGTTGGGTAAAAAATTACTTTTACGACGTCTTCCTTTGCATTTGTTAACCCGGCTAGAGCGCATGCTCGGACTATTTGGTCGGAGGGATAAATTAAATCAAAACAGTTTAGGGTGGGTTTTCCTGAACCGCGGCTAAAGCCGCTCATCATAGTCTCTATCTTCTGCCTCAGTTGACTCGAGACTATTTTGTTCTTTATGCATGAGCGAAGATTGGTATAGTCTTTGGTTCGAAAATCTTCACCCAGCGTTTTTTCCAATATCTCGTGTATTTTGTCAAGAAGTAAATAATTTTTTATCATGTCTACGCGAGGCCCTGATACCGCAGTTGGAGTAAAGATGAAGGCAAACACTCTTCTCTCAGGAGCTTTTTCTCTAAGGATTGAATTCAATTTTCCAAGAGCATTTATATATATGTCAAATCCTTTGTTTTTGAACTCGTACCTGCCCGAAATATAGATTAATAGAGGGTTCTTATAGGATTGGTCATAATAAGGGATAAAAAGAGATTCCAAAAATTGGATTAGCTCCAACCTTACGTATTTGGATAAGCTTGAAATCTGTTTTTCATCTTTACCTGCTTCAAAATCAATTCCATTTATAGTTATTATATCTGATTTCCGTCCAAGGATATATTTTACTTCATCGGCTACAGTCTCTGAAACAGTTGTTAAAATATCTGCTGCGTTGGCAGCAGCGACCTCAAGTTGATGTTTTCCCTCAACTTTAAGTTGGTAAGCAACCGAAACATCTATTTGTCTGGTTCCTCTAGCGGCATCAGCTAAGAGGTTATGACCGTAAGAGGATAGTGTCCTACCCAGGACTGTTGCATGCGTTGTAAATACGGTTTTGAGTGGGAGTTTTCTGAGCTTACAATAAAGGAGAGCTGAACCGGATATCCATTCATGAAAGTGTGCTACTGCCCTCTTTTTGGAGAATCTCTTGGTAGATATTAGCTCCTCAAGAAGCATGCCGACACACCAGCCCCAAAGTACGTTTTCAGAGAAATCCCATGATTTTTCCATAAGGGAGTCAATCTGAAAATGCTTCCAGAGGAGGAATTTGATATAATTTAGTTTTTTATCTGTTCTTGTTTCATGATTCTCATAAGTTACCATCAGTTCGCCGTGTTTTTTGCCGCTGATCAGGAATATTTGAGCTCCGCCTCCAAGCGTCCATCTTCCGTATTTTACTTCTATTCCGTCTCTTCCAAGTTTGTCAATGATTTTTTGGATTTCCTCGTCTGCTTTTTCTTCTCTGAATTCAAACGTTGTCAGTTCGTCAAGAAATCCAAGTAATATATAATTATCACCGTATTTTTTGACCAGATAAGGTGCCTTTGTTTGTAGCACAGTATATATTCCACCAACCTTGCGTGCCGCTTCGCTCGAAACTTCAAAGATAATATCGGGCATGTAAAAAATAATAGAATCATCATTTAAAAAAGCAACACTAACGTTCTTCTTTTGCATTCTTGATTAGTTCTTTTACCTTATCAAAATCGACTTTGGTTGCAATTGAATTCTTGTTTTGATTTGGAGAAGAGAGAAAATATATAGTAAAGATAATTTTTGACTGCTTTTTTGGGGGAAGAGAACTTAGATAGTAGCCGAGGTCAAATGAGCTATTATCAGATAGAATTAGTGTAAGATAACCCTCGTAAAAACGAGCCTTTTCTTCGATAGAAAGGCGATTTACATAGGACCAGAGATCTCTGTCTATTTGGATAGGATAACGATTAATCAGATCCTTATTTTCTTCTATAAACTGCATTGTTTTGTTGAGATTTTCTTCTGCTTTGGCACGTAAATTTATAGTTATGTTCTTTCCGTATAGTTTATCTGCAATTTTTTTCATGATTAGTATTGCTGAACCGAAGAAGCTGCTACCTGAAGAGGGATAAACATCTGGCGTGAAATTCTCAAAACATTTTTTGCAGAGTTTTTTGCCAGAAAGGAAGTATAAGATATCGGAGTTAATTTGACATTTCTCACAGATTCCGCCAATACTGCTCTCGCTATGGATCTCGTCTTTATCGGAGGCTAAATCTTCTCGTTCAATGCTAATAATATTTTTTCTTATTCTGATTTCTTCTGACCGCTGTTCGTCTTCCATATCCATTATACAGTAATTGCAAAAGAGTCTTGAGCGGAACATCTTGAGTTCATGAGTGGGTACATATATGCCGCAACGCTGACATGGAATCTCCGAACCAACCTTTTGCATCTGGTCTTCACAGGACACACATGCAGGTAAGCCGTTGATGTAATGCAATTCGTATTCTTTTACAGACTGACCGCAGAAGGAACATGTTCTCATAAAATCCACCGTAACTTTGATGTTTTATACGTGCCTTCTTTAAGTATATACACCAAACTTTTTATTGTGGAGGGAGAATATGAAAAAGTTTTGAGGCAGGATAGTTGCAAAATCTCTTCACAGTTACATAATGAACTTAAAAAGCAAAAAAAAGAAAACAAAACAAAAGCAAAAGAAACAAAAAGAAGCATAAGATGATGAAAATGAAAAAAAATAGTTTATATAATGACCTTTTTTGTTAAATTGGTTTATAAGATTATTTTTTTGATTAAATCTGATTATATAGGTTTGATTTCCTCCAACAAACATAAAGATTTATAAATAATGAAGGAAAAATGGATTTTCGTCTTTTTTCCATTTTCAAAAGTGGAAAAAGGGCGGAGGATATATTGAAATGTTTGGGCCTCATTTAACTATTGATATGTATGGTTGCAACAAAAGAAAATTAAAAGATATAAATTTTATTTATAGCTTTTTAGACGAGATGCCTGAACTGATTGGAATGACAAAAATAATGCCACCTTATACATTTTCTTACAGTGGACTTAGGCCCGAAGATTGGGGCATTTCTGGAATTGTGCTGATAGCTGAAAGCCATATTTCAGTACATACATTTCCCGAGAAAAATTTCGTTTCTGTGGATATTTTTTCATGCAAGGACTTTGATATAGAGAACGCCACTGAAGTTATAATAAGCAAATTCGAAGCAAAGACGTATGAAAAAAATTTCTTTATGAGAGGCAGACATTTCCCAAAAGACTACGGGAGAATCAGAAGCGTGATGGAGATACAGAGGATGCAGGCTACTCACTGAATGGGTTTTTTGTTGTATCTCCCCTTCTAAAAGAGATGCGGGTCACTCAAAATCCAAAAAGGCTACTCACTGAATGGGTTTTTTGTTGTATCTCCTCTCTCTTTTTTGCTTTTCGACTATTGCACGATGAGCCATAAGGCGAATTGCATTTATCCTTATAAAGCCTGCCGAATCTTTCTGATCAAATCCACCTTCAATATGCATAGAGCTTAGCTCCTTATCATACAAAGATGAGGGGGATTCCCTTGCACGTGTAAAGACGTTTCCTTTATAAATTTCAAGGACAACCTTTCCGTCTATGTATTCTTGACTCTTGTCGACAGCAGCCATCAGAAATTCCATTTCAGGAGAGAACCAAAAGCCATAGTATATTGCTTCTGCCATTTTGGGAGATAGCATGTCTCGAAGTCGCATTACTTCCCTATCCATAGCGATAGATTCTATATCCTTATGTGCGATATACAGAATTGTGCCTGCTGGGGTTTCATATAAGCCTCGTGATTTTATTCCAACAAAGCGATTTTCAACCATGTCTACTCTTCCAACCCCGTTTTCTGCTCCAATTTTATTGAGATAAAGAAAAAGCTCAAGGGGATCCTCTTTTACTTCATTTGTATTGAGATTGACTACTTTTATTGGGTTCCCATCTTTAAAGTAAATTTCAAGCCAAGTGCTTTTATCTGGAGCTCTTTGTGGCGATACTGTGCGAGAGTATACTGAATCATCTGGTATATGAGCAGGGTCTTCGAGTATTCCTGCTTCATGAGATATGTGCATAAGGTTTTCATCTTCAGAATATGGTTTTGAAACCGTTGCTTCTACAGGAATCCCATATTTCTTTGCGTATTGCAGAAGGTCGTCTCTCCCTTTAAACTGAGATAAAAATTCTGGATCTTTCCAAGGTGAGATTATCTTTATTTTTGGGTCAAGAGCAAGATATGTAAGTTCAAAGCGACATTGATCATTTCCCTTTCCCGTGGCTCCGTGGGCAACGTATTGTGCTTCTTCTTCATGAGCGATTTCTATTTGATGTTTTGCAGTAAGAGGGCGTGCGAGAGACGTTCCTAAAAGATAGCGACCCTCGTAAATTGCATTTGCTCTGATTGCTGGGAATATGAAATCTGTTACGAATTCGCGCCTCAAATCGCGAAGAATAAATTTAGATGCTCCAGTTGAAAGGGCTTTTTGCTTTACTTTTTCAAAGTCTTCTTTCTGGCCAAGGTTTGCAGTGAATGCTATTACCTCATAGCCTTTATCGACTAACCACCTAAGAATACAAGATGTATCAAGCCCTCCGGAATATGCAAGAACTAATTTTTCCATTTGGGTCAGACTCGAGTTTAGAGTTTATAGTGCAACCTTTAAGCCGAGTTCTTTTTTCAGTTCTCTATATCTATTGCGGATGGTTACTTCAGTGACACCTGCCACATCTGCAACTTCCTTTTGTGTTCTTCTCTCCCCATAAATTGCGCTTGCGATGTACACTGCCGCAGCTGCAACTCCTGTGGGACCTCTTCCTGAAATAAGACCTTTTTTGATTGACTTTTTAAGGAGTTGAATGGCTTTTTCCTGGACCTGTCCGGAGAGTTTTAGTGCTGCTGTGAATTTGGGTACGTATTGAGACGGGTCGGTGAGAGGTACTTTGAGTTCAAGTTCCCTGCGAACAAAGCGATAGGCTCTTCCTATCTCCTTTTTTTCTATGCCCGACACTTTTGCGATTTCATCTAATGTGCGCGGGATTCCATGCAAACGACATGTCGCATAAATGACTGCAGAAACGACCGACTCAATGAGTCTGCCGCGTATGAGTTCTTCCCGGATACATCGGCGGTAAAGAAGGGCAGCGCTCTCGCGTATCGAATCAGGCAAACCAAGGTAGGATGCAATTCTATCAAGTTCTGAGAGGGCAATAGCAAGATTTCGTTCCATTGAAGAAGCAATAGATGCGCGCTTATGCCATTTTCTCATTCTATAAAACTGGGCTTGTTTTTTTGGAGAGATTTTTGCTCCACGGATATCCCTATTATATTGGTCTATTTCGGTTACTAATCCTTTGTTAGGACGCATAAATTTGATCGGTGCTCCTCCTCTCGCACGCTTTTCTTTTTGCTCTGAGTCAAATGCTCGCCACTCTGGTCCCAAATCAGCCATGCTTTCCTGGATTATCAACCCGCAGTTTGAACAGATAAGCTCGCCTCGTTTATAGTCCCTCGTAAGTTTTGTATTGCCGCAATCCGGACAAGCATTTGCCATAAAGCTCTACCTCCATGCTCATGCTTAAATGGGTTTTCGCAAAATAAGCATAATGTTTATAAAATGGTAGCTTTGCTTATGACCAACCTTATTTAAAAATGTTTCTGTTAAGCTATTGGGCGTTTAGAGTGGCAACTTCAACTAAAAACTGCTTTCTTTTTCTTATCTTATGCGCGATTGTTAGCTATTTAATTTAGATCAGCACTTTAGCTGTTGCTCTGATGAATCGCATTGTAGGAAGTGGGGTGGCGATTAAGAGTTCTTTATATAGGTTTTTGACCTGTTTAGGTTTTTGAGTGCTATGTTTTGGGCAGAATTTGTTACCTAGTTAAGAAATATACTATAAGGATGATTGTTATGATAGTGATTAGAGCAAAAACCAATTTATCGACCATAGTTTGGCTTATTAGATTTTCTTTTATAAAAATGTTGGGGAAGGAAGCATGAGGATTGCCATTGTTTCTGACACTCATTTCGGCCACTCAAAATGGGGAGAAGACGCCTTTGTCCAAGGGCGAACGGCGATGATTGAAGCCTCGCAGAAGGCTGACGTTCTTCTTATGCCGGGGGATATATTTGATTTGCCAAATCCAACATTTTCGACTGTGTTAGATTTCATATCAATAATCAATGAAATTAAAATACCGATTTTGGCTATCTGTGGAACTCATGAGATAAAACCAAAGGGTGAGATGAATATTGTTAAGTTTTTGCATTTAGCAGGTTTTCTTGTTGACATCCACAGAAATCCTCAAGAATTCGATAAAGATGGACAAAAAGTAGTTATTGTAGGATTAGGAGGAGTCCCTGAGGACTTGTTCAAACCTGCATTGGCACGGATTAGGTTTGAACCAAAGAAAGGTGCATTTAACATATTTGTATTCCACCAATCCTTGTCTGAATTTATCTTCTCCAAAAATGAGGAATTTGCATCCTTCGAAGACCTGCCGCCGGGATTTGATTTATACGTTTGTGGCCATGTACATAAGAAAAAGGAAGCTTATGGTGGAAAATTGATTATTCCTGGTTCAACTGTACTGACCCAAATGAAGAAGGATGAGGAAGGGGAGAAAGGATACATCATATATGACACAAAAACTAGGAATGCGGAATTTTTTCCCATTAAGACACGTCCATTCTTTTTTAGAGAGATTTTTTTTGATAATGGTGAGCCACAGCAAATAGAGGATGAGATTAAACGAACAGTTAGAGAAATATTAAAAAGCAACGAAGGAGTTAAACCGATAATTAAATTATTTCTCTCTGGCACTATGCGTGAAGGATTAACAAATGCTGATGTGACTATCCCAAATTTTGAAGAGGCATTTGTTTTTATTGATAATTCAATTGAATCAAGTTCATTTGCAAAAAAAGTGAACGCTATTCGAATGATGATAAGTGAAAAAATGAGCATCTCAGAAACAAGTCTCAGAATACTGAGAGAACACCTTAAGATGAGTGGGGTAGAAGCCTCAGATTTAAAGGAACTTTTAGAAAAGCTTTGCGATGGCGAAAATGTGGATATTATTAAATACTTGAAAGAAGTTAAGAATGACTAAAAAAGGAAAGGAGTTTGAGTAGGTATGTCTGTATCACGGACAACTATAGGAACGCCACCTTCTTCAGCAGGAATACTTGGCATAAGTGCAAATGAAGATATGGGTGGAATAAAATTTGAACCAGGGGCAGTAGTAATTTTTACTGCAGTCTTTATCTTGTTGGTTAAAATCGTAGATTATCTGGTAAGATAGCTTCAGAGATAAGCTTTTTTGCTACCTTTTGCACTTTTGCTACATCTTGCTTCTCACAACAGACAATTATCTTTAAGCGGAGCCGTTCTGCCTGAGAAAGGGAGCTGACCAACGGGGATAGTCTCTCAAGATTTACTATTTTTCCAGATTCATCCTCTATTTTAACATTTATTGTGCGCACAAAACTTTGGGGAAAATCGACTATGACAACAGTGTCTGATTCACTTTCAATTTCCTCTTCAATCTTCTTTATGTGGCTCAATGGAATTGATGATGAATCAGCAATAAAGGCTTTTTTGAATAATCTTCTTTCCTGAAGTTGAGTTATTATTCTCTTGCACTCTGACACATTTTTGAGAAAAAGAAGGACTTCGTCGTCTCCAGCAGAAAGGAGGAATTCTCTGTCAATAGCATTGTTACGTAGCGCTAGCGATAGTGCCCGTTGCAACATTGCTGATGCTATCCTTACAGTAGGGTGCATATAGACTGCAGAATACATAAGAAAGCGACCAAGGAGGAGTGATTCTGCGGCTGCAAGTGCTCCATATTTTAGGTACAACCCGTCCTTATCAAAAGCGCATGTTGAGATAATTCTTTCTTTATCTATAACTCCATAAGCCACGCCTGTGTAGTGCGCATCTCTCAGAAGGTAATCCATTCTGTCGGAGCCTATGTCCGAGCTGATCAAACTGCCCGAGGAATTAGAAAAAGAGAGTTGTGATATCTCCTTTGGATCCCAGTTCTCTTTAAGTATATCAGATATTTCTCCTTTTTCAATTCTTTTTCTTCCGATTGTTTCATGGCTTCCAAGGAATTCTTTTGTTACTGCTTCAGATTCGTGGGAGAAGCAAATGTGTCCTATGTCGTGGAGGAGGGATGAGAGGCGGATTTTTTCTTTTTCCTCTCTAGAAATGCCACAAGACTGACAAAGTCTTTCAGCAAGCTCCATTGTTCCAAGAGAGTGCTCAAACCGTGTATGATTTGCTCCAGGATAAACCAGATGGGCCATAGCAAGCTGTCTTATTTTTCTCAGTCTTTGCATTGATGGGGAGTCTAAAAGCCTTTTTTCAGTTTCTGTTAGCTGAATGTCTCCATGAATAGGGTCACGGATTGTTAAATGTGATGGCATATTAAACAACTTGATAAAACCCTTTCTTTTTTTCTAAAATCTCTCCTTTTTCAGAGAGGAATGCGAGCATAACGCGGCATGCATCTTGATTTAAGTGAAGATCCTGTGAGAGCTGCTCTACAGTTTTGGGGGCAGAGGAAAGGGAGTTTATAAAGATGGGGGAATGGATTTCATAAAAAGTACGCGTTGCTAGGTAGAGGCGTTTGTCAAAACCGATTGTACCAAGTAAGTCACCTCTTTTTATAAGCTCACGCATCTGATTGTCTTGAAGTCTTTCTATTTCGGATGCCTCTAAAATGGCGTACTCCTTCCCTCCAAGTATAGGTGGAAGAAACTCCTTTTTTTCGGAGGTATCTTCAGGCTGCGGCTGGCTGTCTGTCCCTAACCTATATGCAGTCTCAGAGATGTTATAAACACCTTCCTTAGAATATTTTCCTTTTTTGAAGAGCCATACGGCTCTTTTTTCAAGTAAGGATGAAAGGACCTTTTTTTCTTCACTCGATAATATCTTTGATACGACCGAAGGTGTTCTATTTTCAAACTTAATTTTCGATAGTTTGTATATAACTGCCAACTCGATGGGGCTTAATTGGGTCGATGATGTCTCTTTTTTGGATTCTTCAAACGCGCTTATTGAGAGGAGGTAAAAGCCACCTTTTAGATGAAAAAATTCTACGTCTTCGGTGGGATTCAAGTCTACGCCTTCTGGAAGCTCAAGCAATGTGCGCTTTCCCTCTTTTATTATTTTTATTTTGATTTAAATCACCCTCATAGAAAAGGCCCAGATGGTAGGTGAAAGGAATGGATGTATACACCTCATATTTTTTTATTTTGCCATACGGTTCTTCTTCTGCAAATATTTCAGCAGAAAAAGAGTAGAACTCCACCTCCCCTTTTCTCCAAGAATCTGCCTCAATCCCCGCTTTTGTGCAACAGTGAGAAAGGAATTCTTCCTCGTTCCATCCTTGTTCATAAGCCACTTGAGGTAAGAGAATGCCGAACCGACCTCTGCTCATTGCTATTAAACCATCGCGACCTATCTTTATTTTCGTTGGATAATCGCTTGGCTTTTCAACGACCACTTTTTTTGGCACGGTTAGAACGCTTATTTCTATTAATATTTTATGGAGTTCCAAGGAAGTGAGAGGAGGAAAACGAAAATCCAAAAATGCTGAAGCAAGGGTATTTTCAACTACAGCGTCGCAGAGGGGCATTTGTGGAAAGGGGTGACCAATACACCCGCGAAGCTCTTTTAAAGGATAGCTCTTTAGAGTCACAAAAACTCCCCTTTTCTCTCCGAGAATCCCATCTCTTCTATCAGGATTTAGTTTTTCTCCTCTTTTAAAGTATTCTTCCAACGTTCTTCTTGCTAATTGAATTAGGTATGCTCCCTCTTCAAAAGAGAGATTTCCCTCCCCCATATTGATTCTTTTCAATGCAATCTTTAAATGGATTGAGATATGTGCTTAAAAGTTAAAACGGTATATATCTAAACTGGAGGCAGATTATAAGAAAAGAAAAAACAGAGAACGAAAAAGAAAGAGGACGTTTCCGGAAGAAGGAATGAGCTGGAGACTTAGAACTGCTCTATGGTTAATACTCTTCATCCTCTTCTTCGTCTTCCCAAGTATCTTCGTAGTCATCATCCTCATAGTCTTCTTCCTCATCCTCTTCATCAAACATGTGGTCTCACCTCTTTAGGGGTTTTTAGAAAAGAAAAGGTTAAAATAGCTTTCCTAAAAGAAGTTTTAAGAAGTATGATGAGATATGTTCACGCGAATAAAAACTGCTATAAGAATGTTATTATCTGCACTCTTTAAAAGTAAAAAAAAGCAGATAGCTCTTGGATTTTATGGCTCTCCCAACGCTGGAAAAACGACTCTCGCAAATCGGATATGTATGGATTTTGTTGGTGAGCCTATTGGGGAAGTTTCAGTTATACCTCACGAAACGCGTGTCGTACAAAAAAAGGAAAAAATTAAGATGAGGATCAACGGACACCAGCTGGTAATGGATATATTGGATATGCCGGGAGTAGCAGTAAAGGTTGATTATAGGGACTTTATGGCGTACGGCTTATCAGCAAGAGAAGCACAGGCGCGAGCAAAAGAAGCCACAAGAGGCATTATTGAAGCAATTAAGTATCTTGAAGAGGTGGATGCAGCTCTAGTTATTATGGACGCATGCGAGGAGCCATATAACCAAATCAATGCAACTATTTTAGGTAATCTTGAAGCAAGGAATATCCCACTTCTTATAGTGGCAAACAAAATGGATAAGGTAGAGGCAAACTCACAGAGAATTCGGGAGGTCTTCCCTCAATATCCAGTCGTTGAAATTTCTGCACTCACTGGAAAAAATATAGATGTACTTTACTCAGAAATTTTAAAGAGGCTTGCATAAAAATTAGAGCAACTTTAAAATTAAATTTAATAACTCTTCTTGACTAAAATGTAACATGCACAAATGTCTTAGATGCGGAAAGTTGATTAAAAACATAGAAGAAGCAGAAGAAGGGTGTCGTTGTGGTTCAAAGGTCTTTTTATTTCAGGGTAAAAAAGAAATCGATGATGTGGGGGATGCTGAATGGATAGAAAAAGAGTTGACAAAGAGATTTGGGACTGACGGACACGCCATCGTGCTTGATTTAGAAAATGTAAGAATGAAGTCACGTGGGGTTTTTGAATTGAATATTAATTCTCTTATGAAAAACGACCCGATAGTAGTTAAGGATACAAATGGAGTTTATTATATAAAACTACCATAACAGCAATTTTTGTACTTTAAGAGATGACGAGATGATATTGGGGGGGGAAATAAGGCATCAGAACAAAAAACATCTAAATACGATAGAAAATTACTTCAACGTGTTGTTGAGCATATTCGGAACTTAGAAGCAATCCTACAATGGACAGAGTCTGTGAGTGAGCAGGAATATCAAAAGAGAAGATAGAGAAACTAAACGAATGGAGAATAGCTGAGGAAAGACTTTTTGCCTTGCGCGGGGAGAGAATCTTGTGCAGTTGTCATCTTTCAAAAAAAGTCTGAGAAACGGTTCAAATCCGAAGAAAGAGATAAGAAGCATTCGTATGGAGCGTCTTTATTACTTGTTGAAAGAAAAGATAATAAATGAAAATGAAACGATACCAACGAATATGTTGCTTGCTAGGAAAACGAACGTAATGCGAAGTACAGTCTCATCTGTATTTGAGCTATTTCCTCAACTTGAAAGAGTAAGAGGATGGAAAATCCTCAAGATGCCTCTTGTCCAATTCAGGAAAGGACTTGAAATCAGACACCCATGGACAAAGGAGTATGAATGGGTCGAGAAACGCTTTGCCCATGAGGTTGTTATGGCAATAAACAAGTTGAAGTCTGTTCCTTCAGAAGTTGCAATCAGCAGGCAGTTGGGATTCGCGAAGAGAGGTATTGTAATGAGCTTTTTTAACAGAATAAGTACAAGAAAAGATGAAAATTACAAAAAGATAAAGAAGGCGATGATAAGGAGGTTTGATTCTCTTTCTCATGATGAGCTTTTAAAGATTCTTTCAAAAATCACAAAACCAAATCCCATCCTTGCAGCGGTTAGAGATGAATTCATGAGAAGGGAGGTTAATAGGATTCTGATGCAAAGCACTATTCCGCTCACACTACGACAATTATCAAAAGAGATTAGGGTTACTTATGATGAATTTCAAGGATTTGTATCAAGAAATTCGGATATTAGGGAGATAGTTAGGCAAAAAAACGCAAGCTTGCTTTCTGACTCAATTTTAAAAGGTGAAAGACCGGGTATGATTGCTAGGAGGTTTCAAATAGACTTACGACAAGTTCTTACTGCATTAAAGGGGATAAAACCCAGTGACGTAATGATACATGTAACAAGAAATGTGACGAAGGAGGAAGCAATATCTATGGCTGCGGATATCTTCTCCTCCTTTTTTCAACTTTCGGTGCCCCGGCGTTTATGGGACCCGAGCAATAGAGGAATCTTGGAAATGGCTCGGCACAAATTTGATAGGACAAGTAAGGGGGGAGATATAAAAATCGTAGGCAATGCAGAAGTTGAGAAAGCGAATTTTGTGATTGTAATTCCTCCTTTTTTTGAGGAAAAAACTCTTATTGATGCCATAAATTTGTTGGACAGTGGCTCTTTAGTGATATTTGCGATTCCAAAAAAGATGGAGGTAAATAAGGACGTATTGGGTGCCTTAGAAGAAAGGGGATTTGAATGCAAGGTAAGGGAATTTAGATGGTTTAACGGCCTCGAAAGCGAAATAAAAAAGGTAGTTGTAATGATAAAAAAAAGCGAGGATGCGAGGCTTGAAACATTACCACTAATGTTCAAAAAACAGATGGAAGTCGTGGAGGATTCAAAAGAGAAAATGAGGATATTTTTGAAGAGGATAAGAGGAGAGGAAGCGGAGTTTACACATCAAGCAAAATACGGATTGAACAGCGGCCCTCTCCCTCATTTATCTGAAGTTCATGGAAAGTTACAGCCTTAACAGCGTTTCTAGGGCGCTTTTTTTCTCCATACGCTATTGCGAATAACTCAAAATTCTGAGTGTCCAACGTTTGCACTTTTACACGCGAAAAAACTATGTCTCTTATTTCGGACTCTGATAATAAAGTCTCAAGAAATCTCACAACCAATGATTCTTTGTTTTCACCCTTTACATGAACATTAATCTTTCTCTTTTCTTTTGCGTTACCAATCACGGAGAACATTGCCTTTGCGGCGTTTTCCAGTGCTTCTTTGAAATCTCGTCCGTATGCTTCATAAAGGATATCTGCTGTGTGGTCAAAAAAACGGTATTTAGGTGTCTTAATGGAGGGCATAAGGAAGGGGCACCTCGTCATTTTTCCTATGCTCTATATAGATGAGGGTAAAGTGGGAAGTTTTTTGTAAGTTCAATTACCTCGTTTCTTACTCTTCGTTTAGTTTCTTCATCTTTCCAGTTGTTAATAACTTTTGAGATAAGTCTTCCTATCTCTTTCATCTCGCTTTCTCTCATTCCTCGGGTAGTTAGAGCTGGAGTTCCAAGTCTTATTCCTGACGGATCAAGTGGACTTCTTTTATCAAATGGGATTGTGTTTTTGTTGCACGTGATACCTGCCTCATCTAATGCCGCTGCTGCTTCCTTTCCAGAGAGGCCTTTGTTTGTTAGGTCTACTAAGATAAGGTGATTGTCTGTTCCGCCGGAGACTAGAGAGAAGCCATTGGAGATGAGCTCATCCGCAAGAGCTTTGGCATTTTTGACTATTTGCCTTGAGTATTCTTTAAAGTCAGGAGTTAGCGCTTCCCCAAAAGCTACTGCCATTGCTGCAGTGGTGTGGTTGTGAGGGCCTCCCTGCATTCCGGGAAATACTGCGCGATCTATTTCCTTTGAGAATTTGTCCTTGCAGATTATTATTGCTCCCCGAGGACCTCGTAAGGTTTTGTGAGTAGTCGTCATTACTATATCCGTAGCTGGGAGAGGTGAAGGATGAACACCTCCGATTATTAGACCTGCTATGTGAGAGACATCTGCGAGGGAATATGCTCCAACTTCTTGAGCTATTTCTGCGAATTGGTTGAAATCTATTTTTCGTGGATAGGCAGTAGCGCCTGAAACGATTAGCTTTGGTTTTTCTTTCAGGGCGATTTTTCTTACTTCGTCATAATCTATTAAGTGCGTCTCTTTATCAACGCCATATGAAACGACACTATATGCCCTTCCTGAAAAGTTAACCTTGTGTCCGTGAGTGAGATGCCCTCCTTGAGTAAGAGACATTCCCATTATTTTATCTCCAAAGTTTAGTAAAGCAAAGTATATTTCTAGATTTGCAGGTGAGCCAGAGTAGGGTTGAACGTTTATGTGTTCTGCCCCCTTAAATAGGAGTTTTGCTCTTGAAATTGCGAGGTTTTCTATTTTGTCTATGAATACATTCCCCTCGTAGTAGCGGTTGCCAGGATAGCCTTCAGAATATTTATTGGTGAGAGGGGAACCCATTGCTTCCATTACTGCCCGCGAAACGAAGTTTTCTGATGGGATTAGTCCGAGACACTCTTCTTGCCTCTTTATTTCATCCATCATCATAGTATATAGTTCTAAATCCTGTTTTTGAATAGATTCAAGGGCACACATTGCGTTTAAGCTATATCTTGGAATGTTTATATTAATTCCTTTTACTAATATTTTTATGGCAAAGATACTCGATGGAAGGGCAATTTCTAAAAAAATAATTAGTGATGTTGCATTGGAAATTAAAAATGAAAGAGCAAAAATAACCTTAGCTGTCGTTTTGGTAGGAGAAGATGCTGCATCAAAAATATACGTAAGGAAAAAGGAAGAAGCATGTAGGGAGGCAGGGATTATATCAATAAGACGAGAACTCCCCTCAAATACGTCGGAGGATGCTCTTTTGAAATTGATATCTGAACTTAATTTTGACAGAAAGGTAGATGGGATATTGGTTCAACTTCCGCTTCCCCCACATATAAATGAGCGACATATTTGCTCAGCAATTGCGCCTGAAAAGGACGTTGATTGCGCTAATCCTGAAAACGTGGGGAAGTTCTATCTTGGTGAATTCTCACTTGCTCCTTGCACGCCAAAAGGAATAATAGAGCTTTTAGAGAGTTATAAAATTAATTTAGCAGGAAAAAGTGTTAGCATAATTGGGAGAAGCAACACTGTTGGAAAGCCCCTTGCAATGATGATGCTTTCAAGAGACGCTACAGTAACAATAGCTCACTCTAAGACAAAGAATTTGGAAAAGCATACTGCTAATGCAGATGTTGTTGTTTCTGCTACTGGAAAAATTGGACTTATAAAAGGCGAGATGATTAAAAGAGGAGCGATCGTGGTTGACGTAGGGATCAACAGAGTTGGAAAAAAAGTATATGGAGACGTAGATTTTGAGTCTGCTTCTAAAAAAGCTGGATGGATAAGCCCGGTTCCTGGAGGAGTTGGACCAATGACAGTTGCTGCTCTGATTCAGAACACTTACTACCTATGGAAAAGATATCATGGCACACAGGTGTAGAGTAACATGTACAAAAGTGCAAAGGGGAGGATACTTTCACTTAGTGGACAAGGTATGAAATTTGGACTTGGAAGAATCAAGAAGGCATGCAAACTTCTTGGGCATCCAGAAAAAAAAATTTTGTGTATACACGTTTGCGGGACTGTTGGAAAAGGTTCGACTACTGCCATGATAGCATCTATTTTGAAAGAAGCTGGATTTAGAGTGGGCGAATTTTATTCTCCACATATTTTGAGTTATAATGAAAGGATACAGATAAATGGTAAACCCATAAGCGATAAGGATATTGAAGAGTTATATTCTGACATTGCAAAGCTTCCTGTAAGGCTTACTTTCTTTGAGTTTACTACCCTCCTTGCCCTCCTTTATTTTGTAAAGAAAAGATGTGACTTTGCAGTGTTGGAGGCAGGATTAGGAGGAAGGTTGGATGCCACGCGTGTGGCTGGTGGTAAGTATTGCGTAATTACAAGAATAGACTATGACCACACACGGATTCTTGGAGAGAGTTTAGAGGAGATAGCGTATGAGAAATGCGGATTGATTGATAAAGGAGCAATAGTTGTTACGATAAAACAAAGAAGAAGTGTGATGGAGACAATAAGAAAACAATGTATGAAAAGAAATGCTAAGTTTATAGTTTCCGAAGAACTGCCAGATAATTTTCAATTGAAACTATGCGGTTCTTTTCAAAGAGAAAATGCTGGACTTGCCAGAACTCTTGGGATTGAAATTGGAATAGAGGAGGAGAGTATAAGAAGAGGATTAAAAAATGCATTTGTGCCGGCTAGAATGCAGAGACTCGAAAAACAGGTACTTATTGATTCTGCACATAATCCTGTTGGTATAAAGGCACTTGTAAAAGAACTTGAAAAAATGAAGTTTGAAAAACTCACGGTTCTGTTTTCTGCAATGAAAGATAAGGATTATGCAAGTGAGATAAAAATTCTTGGAAAGAAAGCGGATACGTTTATCTCTACAAACGTTCCTATCAAAAGAGGCGAGAGTCACGAGAAACTTTATAACGAAGCAAAGAAGTATTGTAAAAGATTAATAGGTGTAAAGAATCCAAAGATGGGATTTGAAATTGCCAAGGGCATTTTAGGAAAGAATGACTTAGTTGTGGTAAGCGGTTCTATGTATCTTCTATCGGAAATTTTTGGGAAAGAGGGAGTGGGGATGTGAGATGAAAAACGAAATAAGAAAAAGAATGAAAGAATTAAGAAAGCTCCAAACCGAATCTCAGATAATAAAGAAGAGCCATAAAATCGAGGAAAAACTTTTTTCTCTCCCGGAATTTCTAAAATCAAAAAAAGTAATGTTTTATCTCTCAAAGAGAGATGAGGTAAGAACAGAGAAGATGGTATTGAGAAGCATTTCTGATGGGAAGGCCGTATTTCTCCCTAAAACTGACATTAAAAAGA
The DNA here is from genome assembly GCA_038869735.1 of Candidatus Anstonellales archaeon. Lineage (NCBI taxonomy): Archaea > Nanobdellati > Microcaldota > Candidatus Micrarchaeia > Candidatus Anstonellales > Candidatus Anstonellales archaeon. The sequence continues at coordinate 28,477 of JAWCQO010000001.1, forward strand.
AGGAGATGAGAGTATATGAAATAAGCTCTCTTGATCAGTTAGTAATGGGGCCGTATGGGGTTCTAGAACCGCAGGCTCTCGGTAAGGATGCCGAACCAAAAAATATTGAATGTGTAGTTGTACCGGGGATTGCGTTTGATGTACATGGAAACAGAATTGGACATGGACTTGGATACTACGACAAGTTCTTGAAAAAAGTAGGGAAGGATACCTGCTTGATAGGACTGGGGTTTGATTTTCAGATTGTAGGAATTAAAATTCCAACACAGCATTACGACGTTAAGATGAATTTTGTGGTTACAGAAAAAAGGGTAATTAGGTGTGAGAGATGACTATAAGAATTGCTGTCCTTGCATCTGGCAGAGGAAGCGACTTTCAGTCAATAATAGACGGTATTGAAAAAGGAGAAGTAGACGCAAGAATAGAGATAATGATTACCGATAATCCAAATGCAGGAGCGATAGAGAGGGCAAAAAAGCATGGTATTCCTTATAGAATAATTGAAAGAAAAAGTTACTCCTCAAGAGAGGAACATGACTTAGAAATTATGAGAGAATTAGATAAACATAATTTAGACCTTGTTGTGTTGGCAGGATATATGCGCATTATAAAGGCAAGAGAATTTTTGGAAAAATATAAATGGCGGATAATAAATATACACCCCTCTCTTCTCCCTAAATATGCGGGGGCTCATGCTCAAAGAGATGCTTTTGAGGCAGGTGAGAAAGTCTCTGGCTACACTATCCATTTTGTAGACGAAAACCTCGACGGTGGACCAATCATTTATCAGGAGGAAGTGGACATTTCCGATTGCAAAACTGCAGATGAGGTTGCATCAAAAATTCTTCAAAGAGAGCATATTGGTCTGCCGAAGATTGTGGATTCGTTTGCGAAGGGGAGATATGAAGTTGTTGGAGGAAAAGTAATTTACAAAAAAGATTAAGTGATTATTTTTAGCTTTGTACCTATTGCCTGGCCCGGCAAGCCGCGCTTGAACCTTGCAATAACCGAACCCTTGTTCCCATGGGCCTTTGAGATTTTGCCTAATATCTCTTTTCCACTTGGGGTTTTCCACAATACTTTTTTACCTAAAAGAGAATGCGCCGTATCTCTATTTGTTATGCCATCTATTTTGAGTATGTATTGGTTGGTGTATTCTGTCCTTCTTCCTCTACGATAATTTACAATTACTCCTTCCATGAGATAAACACCCTTGAGAAAGAGTATTATTTAATAAGAAGCTTTTATAAAACCTCCAGCCAAGTGATGCAAGAGATGACAAAAACAAGTGAGGGTTTAGGTAAGAAGATAAAAGATACGGCCAATGCTTTGCTCGAAGCTTCTCGAAGCGGAGCGTTTGCGCTGATACGATATCACAATGATGCTGATGGTATATGTGCTGCTCTGAGTATAGGAAAGATTTTTTTTAACCCACCCCCCCTTTTTATTCCATCACATTCTGCAACTTATTCCTTGGAGGAAGCTGAGGATGATGCAGAGATTCTACTTAAAAAAGAAAAACCGCTGTGCATACTTCTAGATTTTGGCGTAAATGATGAGAGTGTTCGGGCTATTGGAAGATTAAAGGATGAGGGGATAGAGGTACTAATTATAGACCATCATCCTATTTCAAATAGACTACAGCATGTTGATTTTTTGGTTTCTCCTCTCCTTTATTCGCTTTCGTCCGATTATACGACCGGATTTTTGTGCGCACAAATCGCTAAATATGCTGGGATAAGTGATAAAAGCGTTGATATGTATGGTAGGGTCTCCATAGCAGGCGATAAAAGTGAGCTTATCAAAGTTGGTGAAAAAGAAAGGAAGGCCGCAATGATTCTTGAATTTGTTTCGTCATCTTCTGAATTTCCAAAAAATGTGCAGTATTACGAACGTGTGTTAGAGGATAAGGAACTCTTTGATTCCTTATGGCTGTGTGCAAAAGATAAGTTTGAGAAGATATTAGAAGGGTCAAGGACGTGTACAAGAGTAGTGGAGAAGGAAAAGTGGAAGCTATATTATATAAACGTTGATAAACTTACCAAAAGAGAGCATTTTCCTTCAAAAGCAAAAGCATTGACAGTTATCTTTGATGCTATTTGCGAGGTTGAGAGTAAAAAGGCAGTTATTGTTGTTGGGTGGGGGGATGCGCTAATTGTATTTAGGGCTAATCGTGAAGCCATTGAAGCCGGATTTGATTCAATCAAAGTGATAGAGATGGTTAAAGCAGAGATTGGTAATGCCATAAGAAGCGGTGGAGGCCATAGGGCTGCTGCAAGCATCCGTACAAAGAGAGGTTTTGGACCGATTATATTGAGAGAAATTGAAAGGATGATTTAAAAACACAGAACAAGATAAATTTCTCAAGAAACTTATAAGGGGGTGTGGCGTAACCTGGCAGCGCGGCAGGCTCCAGGACCTGAGGCTTCGCTTTGAACTGGCGCCTTCGGTGCTTGTGGATGTATCTGGATGTATCTATTCGTTATGGCTTTGAAGGGAAATAGGACAAAGCGTTCCTCTAGGCAAAGAAACCTGCATGTTAGGGTTCAAATCCCTACATCCCCACTTTGTATACATTTCGCTAAGTTGAGGTTGAAAGGAGTTTGGATATGGAGGAGCAACTTTACTTAAAAGACTCGTATGCGAGTACCTGTGATTCAAAGATAGTAAGAGTTATAGATGGAAGATTTATCGAGCTTAGTGAAAATCTTTTTTATCCCGGCGGCGGTGGACAACCTGCCGACGGAGGTAAAATTATTAGAGGAGATGAGGAATTTCAACTAATTTCAGCTAAAAAGGAGGGTGGGTGGATAAGCTACGAAGTGGAAAAAGAGGGGTTAAGAGAAGGAGATACTGTAAAGTGTATCTTGGATTGGAAGAGAAGGTATAAGCTAATGAGATTGCATAGCGCAGCCCATACACTTGCAGCTCTTCTTCACAAAGAAAGTGGCGCTCTTATAACGGGAAATCAAATCGACGAAGAAAAAGCAAGGTTCGATTTTTCGTTGGAAAGCTTCGAGAGGACAATGTTTGAAAATTGCATAAAAAAGGCAAACGAGTTGTTCTTGAAGAATATTCCAGTAAAAACGTATTATCTTCCCAGAGAAGTAGCTATGAATATGCCTGGGATAGTAAAGCTAGCGCGAGCGCTACCACCAAGTGTAGAACAACTAAGGATTGTTGAGATAGAGGGAATTGACGTGCAGGCGGATGGAGGAACGCATGTAAGGAATCTCTTAGAAGTAGGCCAAATTGAATTTTTAAAGGCTGAAAACAAAGGAAAAAGCAACAGAAGAGTTTATTTTAAGCTCAAGGAGTAGAACAACTTCTATATGATGAGATGCAGGTTTGCTGAAAGCTTGAGAAGCGATGAGGATAACCTGGAGCACTGACTTAAAAACATTATTGATATCTTGGGTAGTAACCCATCTCTTTTATTCGTCTAGCTAAATGTCGTTGGATAACCCACCTGTGCCTGCCAGACATATGTCTCCCACGTTTTTATTTAGAATTATGTGGTAAAGAGAGCTAGCCTTCTAATTTTTTTAATAAAACAGATTGAAAATACAAAAAATATACATTTTACAAAAATTCAATCGCTTTTTAAGGATAAAGCGTAGTTGGTAAATTTTGACAATGATGCAATGGCTGAGGAAGGAGAAGGGTAGGTAGGTATCCCATAGCTGTCTAAAATTCTGGTATGCATCTCGGTGTATTCTCCTCCTGTTGAGACAACGACGAGTGGTTTTCTGCGCATTTGTGATTTTTTTATAAGCATTCTCACTATGTCGGAGTCTATTCCAACTGTTTGAAAAAGAACAATTATGACGATTGAGTCGACTTCTGGGTCATCTAAGAGAGCATCAATTGCTAGTTCGTATCTAGCTGTATCTGCATCACCAATTAGATCAAGTGGATTTTTAATGTTAGCATATTGTGGGAGTGAAGATCGTAGAAATTTTTTTGTTTGTGAGGAGAATTTAGCAAGAGTCAGACCATATTCCTCTATTGCGTCTGCGGCCAATACCCCATTTCCTCCGCCGTTTGTTATTATACCTACTCTCTTTCCATTTGGTTTAGGTTGGGAAAATATTTTTGCAAACCAGAAAAGTTCATCAAGAGTGCGTGCTTCTATCATATTACATTGTGAAAAGGCGGCTTTGTAGGTCTCGTATGAGCCTGCCATCGCCCCTGTATGGGACTTTGCAGCTTCGCTGCCTAATTTTCCCTTGCCTGCCTTAAGAACTATAATTGGTTTTTGTTTGGTTATTGCTCGTGAGACTTTCATGAGGCGTTGCCCATCTCGCACTCCTTCAATATACATGATTATTATCTCAGTTTTTTCATCTTGTGAGAGATATTCAAGCAGATCGCATTCATTTATCACTGTGGCATTGCCATAGGAAATAAATTTAGAAATTCCAATTTCGGCGCGTGCTGAAAGGTCGACTATGCACCCACCGACTGCTCCTGACTGTGAAATGAAGGAGATATTACCTGCTCGTGGTCTACCCATTTTATAGAGAGGAAGAAAAACGCTGTCGTTTTTTCTAAGAGGATTTAGTACACCCATGCAGTTTGGACCTATTAATGAAATATTGTGCTTGTATGCTATTTGTGCTATTTTTCTTTCGTCTTTTGTATTTCCAATCTCTGAAAAGCCGCTGCTGATGACTACTGCTCCCTTTATCTTTTTTTTAGCACATTGCAAAAGAATTTTTGGAACTGTCTTTGCGGGCGTTACAATTATTGCACAGTCAACACTATATGGTATTTTTAGAATTGAAGGGTAGGATTTCTTACCCATTATTTCCTTAACGTTTGGGTTAACCACAAATATTTGTCCACTATATCCGCCTTCAACAAAGTTTCTTAGGATAACATTTCCAATTTTTCCAGGGTCGTTGGATGCACCTATTATTGCTATTGAGGTTGGCTCAAAAATGGCCCTTAAATTTTTTATCAGAGGTTCTCTATCTTCCATTTGAACTCACCTGATTATTTTTGCATCTACTACAAAGGCGCCATCCCGGTTTGCTATTACTGGATTGAGGTCTATCTCTCGTAAATCTTTTTCTTGTAATAGGCTTGACGTTTTGAGGAGAACATCAACGATTGCCCTTCTGTTTACTGGTCTTCCAGTGCGAGCCCCGGCTAAAATTGGATAAGAACGTATTTGATGTATCATAGTTTTAGCTTCTTTCTCCGTTATTGGACAAACCCTGATGGATATGTCCCTTAGGTATTCAGTATAAATCCCACCAAGACCAAAAATAACGACGTGGCCAAACTGAGGGTCTCGTCTTCCTCCCACAATAAGCTCTATTCCTCTAATCATCTTCTGTACAAGAATCCCTTTTTTTGATTCTCTGGGGAATCTTCTTTTCATAAGTCGGTATGCGTAGATAAGCTCTCCTGGACTTTCTATGCCTATCTTAACTGCTCCGACTTCCGTCTTGTGTATTATCTTGTCGGAGATTATTTTGAGAGAAACTGGATATCCAACTCTCTGTGCATGTAAAAGTGCGGTTTTCTCGTTTTTGGACAGGAAAAAGGGTGCTGTCTTGATACCGTAGGATGAAAGAAGTTCAAAAGGCACATTTACGCACCCATATTCAAAAGAAGATAAGTAATCGCAGCAATTATTACTATTAGTATAATGAAGTATAAGAGATATTTTTCTAAATAGTATTTTGTTTTTGTCATAAGTCGAGTTAGATGCTGATCTATGGTCTTGTCTTTATTTGTATCGTCTTTTATTTGCGCTGAGATTAGTTCTTTTGCATCGTCCGAACTCCCGTCATCTGAGGTGGTCTTGGATGCTTGATATGTGTGTGTTTGGGGATAGCTATCTTTTTCTTTTTTTACTTCGCCTTTTACAGTTCCTATTCTATTGAATCCTGCTTCTGTGAGGGCCAGAGTTATTTTGGCGTTTCGAATAGTGTAGTCGATATAATTGTTGTACACAAGCTTATCGAGTCGGAATGCTACATCTGAGGGTTTAACGCTAATTTCGACAGAAATCTTGTCTGGATCGGTAGTTCCGCGCCCTATTGCGGCAAGTATCGTGTCGTCTAATGAGTCTAAGTCCTCTTGGGCCTTTTCTGTTGCACGTTTTAGAAGGTGCCTTCCGCTCTCCGTTAAACTTACCTTGCTCATTCCTCCTAGTACAGTCTCAAAGTCGATGTATCCTTTTACTTTCATACTTCCAAGTAGGTTTGCGCTTTCAAAAAATGAGGTGTTTATCTTTGAGCCGAAGCGCTCCACTACAGTATCATCATCTATCCTGCGAAGGACAGCCAGATCTAGAAATGTTAGTTCATCCACGCTGAAGAGTTACTTACTTAAATTTTAAAAAGCATTAAGCTTCCTTAGAAGAGATATGAAAATCTGTTTATACCAAGAAGGATTAGAACAAATGAGACGAATCTCTAAATCCGGTATCATCGCAGCCTTTGAGCATATAAAGGAAGCACTTAGAATGAAGAGGATAGTATATACTACAAATATAAAGAAAGGTGACTTCGACATTTTGCATCTAAATCTTGGGATAGGTCCGCTCTCAAAATATTATGCGGAAAAGTACAAGAAACAAGAAAAGCGAATTATTATACACGCGCATTCTACTGCGGAAGATTTTGAAGGTAGCTTTCGGTTCTCTAAGAGGCTAAAACCACTTGTAAAAAAGATATTACCTTTCTTCTATGGGTCTGCTGATTTGATTTTGTGCCCTTCCGAATACACGAAAAAACTTCTGAGAAGATATGGAATCAAAAATGAAATAGAAGTTATTTCTAATGGCGTGAACACAAAAAAATATAGGCAGAACGATAGAAAGAGAAAAGAGTATAGAAAACGAGAGGGGATAGCGGAGGGGACGCCGCTCGTATTCTGCGTTGGACATGTTTTTTCTAAGAAGGGTGCATTGGATTTTGCTAAAATTGCAGAAAGCATGCCTGATTTTCAGTTTAGGTGGTTTGGCACCATTTATAGTCCGTTTCTCGTAGATTATGGAAAACTGGAGCGCTATATAAAAAATCCCCCTCCAAATCTAAAGTTTACTGGATTTTATGAGGACATAATAGAGGCCTATTCAGCAGGGGACATATTTCTTTTCCCGTCTTATGATGAAAATCAAGGTATTGTAATCTTGGAAGCGGCATCGTTTGGCAAACCAATAATAGTGCGGGATATCCCTGCTTATAGAGGGTGGCTTTTTCATGGAAAAAACTGTCTCAAAGCAAAAACTAACACAGAATTTTGTAAGTATATCAAAATGGTTGCAAAAGACACATCTTTGAGACGGAGACTAGTGGAGGGAGCAAAAAAACTTGCGGAAGAAAATTCATTAGATAAGGTTGGGGAAAGATTAAAAGAAATTTATCTTAGGGTCCTTTCTAAGAAAGTGATAAAACGCAACAGAAAATCGCTTATTCCAAAAACGTTGAGATTAAGGCTTGGCCGCCCTATTTTTAGGTTGTGAGTAGGAAAGCATGAAAACTTTTATTTGAATTAGATGATTATTGAGTTCTAAAGTTGTTTTTCATTTATGAACTGAATGAGAACAGCTTGCAAAAGTTCCACATGTCCAGTTCTGTCAAAGAGTCGTTATGCTTCTTTGTCAGATGCAAAAAATCCTCTAACAGCAATGGGGGAATTTGCCTATAAACGCTGCAGTTATTGGAAAGATTGGTTGGGATTATGTTTTTAGAATACAGACACAGGGTTGGGCTAAACGAATAAAGAAAGACAAGAGACGCTATTTTTGTCTCTTTTTAAGAGTTGATTTTTTACTTCGTAGAACTTTTTCGTTTTTTGGAGAGAGTGTGGAAAAGAAGCTTGATTGCTCCAAGGTTTGGAGCTGGGATGACTTACCTCCGTCTTCTGCAATGCTTTCTGTTTTTAGAGTGTCAGTCTTGAGTTTATCTTCTTTTGGATGGATTTGGCTAACTCTCGCTGAAAATGAATTTTGAGATTGTGGCGATAAGAAAGGCAGCGAAGGAGAATTAGGAGATAAGATTTCTCCATGAGAGTACTTTTCACTCGTTGTATAAGAAGAGTCGGATGGCCTACCCAACTCAGCCTTTCCAATGTCTAATTTTTCATCGTAACCGTACTTTTTTATGTCAACAACTCTCAGCTTCATTGGAAGAAGATATTTTTTACCATCAAATAAGCGCACCATACAGTCTCGTTGATTGAGTCTTACAAAAATTTCCTTTTTGGATTCTTCTATTTCTGTTTGTGAGCGGGCTTTTTTGAAATATTCTTCTACTTTTATCTCCATTATTGAGTTTATTATAGCTGCATCTTCCTTGTTAAGTTTGAATGCTATTATGTTACGAACATTGGGTAGCACGCTGTCGTGAACATCTTTTATTAGTTGGCCAAGATATTGGACAGAGAAATACATATAAAGATTGAACTTTCGTGCTTCTGATAGGATATCACGCATTACAAGCGTCTGTACTCTGTAAAGTTCATCAACGATTAAGATAGTTTTAGTTGTTAGTTTTCCACTCATCGCCAGAATGTACATTTGGTTTATAATTGCTCCTGAGAGAAAGTTTATCATGCGTTTACCAAAGAAATTTGGATTGAAGGAGATAACTGTAATGCGGTTCTTCTCCAACAGATCAGGGAGACTCTCCTTTTTCTTTTCACCTCCAAAATAAATCTCGTATTCTCCTACGAAATTTAAGATTGGGAGGATTGCATCCTTGAAGTGATGGAGGTATATCTCGTTAAATTCCTCCTCAAAGAAACGTTTGACTTCGTTATTTTTAGATACTGAAAGAAACTCTGCACGTTTCTTAGAGTCAGTTAGAAGTAGACTTACATTTTTTAGATTCATTTTATCAATTGAAGAAAGGAGGTTGATTGCATAAAAAAGAACTCTTTCGGAATACTTATTTTCCTGTCCGATTGAAAATGATAGCAATTGTGCTATAAGCTGAGCTGTAAGGGGCGTTTTAGTGCCGACCTCAAGTGGCTCTATATAGTTGTCTATTAGATTAACTATCTTATCTTTTGGAAATAGAGGGCTAAACTCTCCATGAGGGTCTATCAAAACGATTCTTACATCGTCTTTGTATTTCTGCGATATTGCTTTGGTGAGTATAAAAAGCAGCTTACTTTTACCTGTTCCGGATGCCCCAGCTATGAGCGTATGCTGGAAGACATCAAAATTGTCCACTCCTAGCGTAAGACCCGTTTCTTCAAAAACAGGATATTGGGATGAGACAGACATCTTCTTGGGGACAGGTTCCAACACTTCTATATAGACTGAGGGGTTCTTTGCAAGATCGACTATAAGGAATTTTTCTGGAGAAGTGGATATAAATATACTTTTCTTGCTATGTTCATCTATAGCTGTTCCAGTTGCTATAAACTTTCCAAAGATTTTTAGTATTGTGAGATGGACTTCATCAATTTTTTCTTTTAGGAGAAAACTGAGGAAATCTTGGGAGCCTATCAGAACATAAATTTTTGGAACTGGAAAAAAAGAGCTCTTTTTTGAAAGTTCAATATCAAAAGGGTCAGAGAGCTTGTATGGGAAAAGCAGCATTGATATTTCATCAAGATTCTTTTTTTCATGGATGAAAAATTGTACTGTGTTTAACTTTCTTGTTATAATGAGCGTTATTATGTTCGGGGAGAGGATATCTGAAAGGTCCAAAAATCCAAAGAGGGGGAGGCGGGACTTCATTATTTGAGTAAAAAAATTCTTGACGTCATTCTCACTAATCTTCTCGGAGTATAGCAGAACTTCCCGTACTCTTTCTTTTTTGGCCATGTAATTTTATGAGCATAGAAGACTTTAAATAATTCCTTTTCAGCACACCAGCTTAAAGAGAGCCTCTGGCGAGGATTGCACTCGCGACCTCGTCCTTTCTGGACATATTGATTGGATTTATTGACTTCTTGTTGGATATATCAACGTTCTTGTGCATACCAAGGACGCGCTCTAACTACTGAGCTACAGAGGCACGTATAATTTAGTTGTTTAACATCTTATGCTTTAATAGTTTCTTCTCTTCTTGGACCTAGTGAGATAATCGAGACAGGAACTTGACAAAAGTCAGAAATAAAATTGATGTATTCCTTGCAGTTTGAGTCAAGTTGCTCAAAACTTTTTATTCCTTGGTTGAGGCCCCAACCAGAAAACTCTTTATATATAGGAACGCATTGGGATAAAATGGACGGTTGGGAAGGATAGGAAGTTAATGTTTTTCCTTTGTATTCATATGCGATACATGCTTTTATTTTGTGGATTCCTGAGAGAGTGTCGATTTTAGTAAGTGCGATTTCATCGACGCCGTTTAATCTACAGGCATATTTTACTGCAACTAAGTCAAGCCAACCTATTCTTCGTGGCCTACCAGTAGTTGTACCGTATTCACTGCCTTTATTGCGTATGTAATTTGCTTGTTTTTTTGGCAATTCCGTCGGAAGAGGACCGTTACCTACACGTGAAGTGTAAGCCTTAACTACACCTATGATTTTTCCGATCTTTTTAGGTGAGAGGCCAACTCCTGTGCAAACGCCACCTGCAATTACACTTGAAGAGGTGCAGAAGGGGTAAACTCCGTGGTCAATATCTAACAGTGCGCCCTGTGCCGCTTCAAACAAGACGCTTTTGCCATTGTCTATAGCTTCATTTACTTCTGCTGAGACGTCTGAACCATATTTTTTTAATTTTGTACCATATTCTATGTATTCTTTAGAGAAGTCTTTAAACTCGCTAGTTTCTTTGATTGGATAGAGAGATAACAATTTCTTTACTCGTTTATAAGCAAACTCCATCTTTTTCTTTATTAGGTATTTATTTATTAGATCCTCAAACCGGATGCCTACGCGTGCATACTTATCTGCGTAAGCTGGGGCGATTCCGCTTCTGGTTGACCCTGCACCTCTTTTTCCTTGTACACTATCCTCTAGTTTATCCAAAATGCGATGATATGGAGTGATTATATGTGTTTTATAGTCTATGCCTAAGTTTACCTGTATGCCTAAACTCTTCAGTGAGTCTATTTCTGAGAGGGTAACTGAAGGGTCAAGAACTACTCCCGAACCTATTAAGACTCTCTTTCCCGATATGACTCCGCAAGGAAGTAGATGAAATCTGTAAGTTTTGTTGTCTACGATAACTGTATGCCCTGCATTATTGCCCCCATTAAAGCGAACAACTAAATCTGCTGAGGCGGCGAGATAATCTGCTATTTTCCCTTTTCCTTCATCTCCCCATTGAAGACCAACAACTACGGTGGATGACAAGAAAGCACCCTACAAATTAAGGATATATGTATTTTTATTTCTGTAGTTTTTCTAATACACGCCCCTTGCAAAAAGAGAGGATCTCTTCTGCCTTTTCTGGACAATCTCCGTCATAACCTGCTGCATACGGGTGGCCTCCTCCACTTCCTCCAAATACCGCTGAAACTTGGCTCATTATTGAGGAAAGGTCAACGACACTCATCCCTGCTCTGCTTACTCTTGCAGAAATTCTCAGCTGCTTTTTTCCCTTGTGGGCTACGAATGCGAAATCAGCACCAGCATACACCAAAGTTGATGCTACATGTGCCTCAAAGGAGTTTACGATAGCAGTAACTACTAAAAAGTTGCCTTTTCTTTCAAAGTTGACTCCTTGCATTGCACGCAGCATTTCAAAACGCTGGGATATGTCTGTTGGAGTATGGATTTGTTCAAGAAGCTCGTAATAAGTAATACCTGCTTTGCAGAGGAGTCGGCTAACGGTCTGGAAGGTTTTGTTGCTTGCACTTCTAAAGTGCGCGCTGTCTGAAACTATACCTGCAAGAAGACATAGGGCTATTTTCTTGGTTATTTTGGTTTGTGGGATTAATGAGCAGAGAACTTCGCAGGTTGCGCACGAGTTAGGGTCGATTACTGAAGTTGTAGAAGGGATAAGATCCTGATGAGGCGGGTGATGATCAATAATCAAATCAACCTTATCAGCCTTTAGATTGGGTACCAGAATACGAGAATTACAGTCAAGTAATACTATTGATGAGAAGTTCGAGAGATTTGCTTCTGAGATACGCTCTATTTTGATGCCCAGACTTTCTGCAAGTTTGCGTGATTCAGCATTTATGGAATCCTGCATGAAGATTGTGGATTTTGGTAAAAAAAAGTAAAGGGCAGAGGCCGAAGCAACTGCATCTAGATCCCCTTGCGAATGAAAAGTGAGTAAGACATTTGAGCTATAAAGTCTTTTGAGTGGGTTCACATGCATCTTAATTTTTCTCACCCTAATTGGTCTTTTAGAGATTTTTGATTTCTTACTTTTTTGTTACTCTTTCTGTTAATAAGCTTCTTTTTTTGATTCTGCTCGTTCTACGGTTTCCTTTATCTCATTCATTCTTTTGGTTATTCTTTCTTCTTGCTTTTCTATCATTTTCGCTCTGAGTTTAATGGCTTCAACTTGAGCATCAAGTGCTGCAGCGGTATCTTTAGGGTTAGATTCTATGAGAACACCGCCTACCGCCCGAAATATTTGGCCTTTTGCTGACTTCAATTCTTCCTTTGCGACTTTTATTTCTTCTTCTTGAAGAAGTAGCTGTTGCTTTTGCCCAATCACGGCTAACAGTTGGCGTTGAAGGTTCTGAAATTCGTTTATTGCATCAGCAATATTTACCACACAAATCACCCGCCATCAATAAAACCTATTCATATTCTAACTATTCTCTCACCTTTGTTTCATCTATCTCATCTACATCTTTTATTACTTGTGCAAGCCTTAAGATTGAATTGAGATGAGCTCGAAGTGCTACTAAGTCTTTGGAGCTAATGGTTATTATTAAAGTTTTGCCAGATAGAGACATTGAGAGTGAGCTTCTATTTTTATTTTCTTCTTCACAAGAAAGTGAAGAGTAAGCGTTTTTGGCTGTCTTATTGTCCGGAAATGAAAGCTCAAGAGTGCATTTATGTTGATGCATTACAATTCATCACTCCTCTGTCAGTCCGTGGTGATTGTCTTTGCAACTGGTTTTCTTTTTTTGTAAAGAATTCGTGAGCCGCATTTTGTGCAACGCACAGATTTTCCAGACAGCGCCTTTATCTCTTCTTTACATTTTCTGCACACATACATCAGAATACCACCTTTCTCAAGAATGTGACATTTCTTCTAAAAGCTTTTTTATGTGAGAGCCGGCTTCGCTTGAGAGGGAATAAGCTGCACCTGCAATCATTGTAGCACATGCGCGACATTTCCATATAGAGAAAGAAACTCGCTTGACTCTTTTCTTACCGCACTTAGGGCATATGTACTTAAAGCGTTTTGAAATATTCGCCTTTGCAGCTAACTCTCGAAGAGATGCTCCTCCTCTAACGGCTTGCTTGACCATTTGCTCACCCTTTGTTCAGTATATTTCTTAACTCGTCTCCCTTTTTAAAGGCAAGATCTATGAGCATAAGAACCTCATCTTTTGAAAACGACCCCCATCCCCCTTTCTGCATCGAACAAACAAAACCAGGGATAGTTGAGATTGTAAGTCTACATTCCATCCCACGCTCTTCGTCAAGAGAGGGGTCAAGTAAAATGTGCTTGCCGAATTTTGCAAATGTACAGCTTACAACTTTTTCTTTGATCTCGAGATTGCTACTGTATTCTCCAACTATTATCTCTCCGTTTTCGATCTTTGGTAATCTAGTTGAAGAAAGTGCAGCCATTCCTGCAAGCAAAGCAGCATCGAAAAGATTGCCGTCGTGATCAAGAACATAAAGGTCAAGATATAAAGCAAGGACCTTTCCTTCTTCTATAAAAAATGACTTAAGGTCGAAGGTTTCTGAACTTCTGATTCCTCTATCAACGACGCGAGCTAATTCGATAGCCTCTGGAGAGGGAGGGCCCGGTTCAAACATAAAAGAGCCGATAGGGGTAAATTCGGCTGAAGTCGAAAAGATTCCTTCATTCGGCTTATCGGCAAATGGAGGAGCTATCCCGAATTTGATGCCTGCCAAAACTTGAGTCTTTCCTATTGAAGCAAGAGCTGATCCCTCGGCGTTTTCAAAAATATTTTTTTGAAGAGTTATTGGACGATATTCGTCCTCTTTTCTTCCATCAGGGCGCTCATTCTTTTCAAGAAGTCGCTTTATGTGGTCCTTTTTTATTTCTGCAAGAATATCTTCATTTGTCATTTCCATAAGATTTCACCTTAATCTAAAGAGAAAGGTCAAGAGCGTTTCCTTCTTGGGGTCGATCTTCATACACTTTTCGAAGGGCCTCAGCCTGCAACTCCGACACTTTAAAGCAAGCTTTTTGAGCCATTGAAAGCCCTTTTTTTATTTCCTCTTTTGTTAGCCGCCCGTCCATCTGCAAGAGAAGGATTTCGCCGTTTCGACGAGAGAATGCAACTGGCATATCAGATTCGCCAAAGTTGTCCTCATCCTTTGAGAGGTCCAACACGATTTCTCCCCCAACTTTCCCTACTGCTACTGCCGAAACTAGGTCTTTTATGGGGATGCCAGCATCAGCAAGAGCAACGGATGCGGCAGTTATTGCAGCGCACCTCGTGCCGCCGTCTGATTGTAATACCTCAATATAGATATCTATCTGGGTTCGAGGGTACGCTTCAGCTATTATTACGTTCTCAAAAACTTCCTTTATAACTTTTGACAGCTCTATGCTCCTACGAGAAGGCCCGCTTTTACCATGCTCTTCAAGAGAACAAAAGGGTGCCATATTATAGCGGCATCGTATTATAGCTGTGTAAGGCGAAGCTTCGTGCTTTGGGATGCATTCGCGGGGACCGTATACGCCAGCCAAAATCTTATTTTTTCCCCAGTGAACATAAGCAGAGCCGTTTGCTCCATTTAGCACTCGGGCTTTGATTTTGAGAGGCCGAAGATCTTCTGCCCCTCGTCCATCTAGTCTTTTTCCGTCATTGATGAGTTGTTTTTCCATCTTAATCACCGTTATTTGAAAGAAATGTATCTATTCGGTCAGTGAGGCCGCTTATGTGAGCTTCTCTTTCTATTTTTGCCAGAGTTTTAATTGCAAGAACTGTTTTTCCTGGGCCTATCCAGACGTTGCCGTTTCTGCCAACAACAAGCTCGCAACCTGTCTTTGAGCGTATCAACTGAAGCATAGAGTTCTTTTTTCCTATCAGCCGCGGAATTTTTACAGGCGGGAATTTGACCACTGTGCCTCCGCGAAGAAGGCGCGGTTCTTCTAGAGAGATGTTTTTGACCTCGTCGACAAACCGAATCGTTGCGGAGAGATAATCCCCAAGCTCGAATTTGTCACGACAATCGCGAACAGAAAGAAAGCCGGGGTAGGGGGTATTTAGCCAGATGTCGTAACCTGCAAACCTCACACCTACGATGATTCCAACTACAAAGTCCCCCTCAACTGGATTGTATGGACCTTGAAGAGGGATTAGTTTTCCATCAGGACCCTTAAGAGCAAGAACGGAGGAGAATGTTTTGCCTCCTTCTATGTAGGCGTAGTTAATGTGAAGAGGTGAGTTTGATACTAACTCGCCGGGGACTACTATTTCAGCCATTAAGTTTGCTTTTGGCATTATTTCTCAACTCCCTATTTATCAAGAAGTTTTGTTTGTGCGGCACCTGCTGTTTGCTTATTGAGTCGTTCGTAGAATTCGCCCTGCATACCTGCGGGAATTTCAACGACTACTATTAGTTCTCCTAATTTTGTCCATTCCTCCTTTTTAATACCATAATCTTTGAGAGTTCCATAAACCTTATGTGCGTAATCAGCAGGCACTTTTACTGCTATACTTACGCGCTCAAATTTGAGAGGTATTATGGGAGTAAGCTTTTTTATCACTTCCTCAAGCTGTGCTTCTGGTGGTTTGAATGGGTCTATTCTAATTCCAGCTTCTTCCATAGCCTGCTCGATCCTTGAATATGTGTGAGGAGCCTTGGTGCGTGGGTCTATTGCTTCACGTAGTATTATCGCAATTATTCCTCTTCTTTTTTCTTCCATGAGCTTTTTCTTCTGTTCAGTTGTAAGTTGTATCTCTCCTTTTTGTAGTATTATCTGGGCTATTTGGTATACGTCCGTTGTGTTAAAGGCTTTTAGTAACTCTGAGTCTCTGTGTCTCTCTCCTTTACGAAAATCTGCGAATACCTCCTCTGCAACAAGTACGTTTTGTAGGTCTTTTTTCTTTCCAATTTTGTAGTCGTATCCGTTCTGTTTATCCACTAGAATCTCGAAGCGTTTTCCCCTTATTTCAATGTGGGCAATAATTGAGTTTTCTAGACTTGACATAATTATAAATTATATAAATTATTTGAGATATTTTTCCAATTCTTTTTCAGATAAGATTGAGAATTCTCTCTTCTTTACTGTTGCAAATGCTACTTCTACTCGAGAAGGAGATAACTCTTCTGTCGTCTTTTTTAGGGCTGAGATTGCAAGAGATATCCCTTCTTCGATGTTTATGCTTTCTTTATACTCCTTCTCGAAGAAATCTTCTGCTTCTTTTTTTCCTGCTCCGATTGCATCTGCTAGAAAGCCGGTAAGTGCACCGGAAGGTTCAGCTTCATATAGAACAGGACGCTCGTCTTGAATTCCTGCTATCAAGAGAGCGACACCAAATGGACGAATTCCACCGTATTGAGTATAAACCTGCATAAGATCGCAAATGTTTCTTGTTATCATTTCAACGGAAGCCGGCTCGGAATATGCAAGCCTGTGACGTTGTGCATCTAATCTTGCTATATCCACTAGCCTTCGTGCATCGGCTATTAGTCCAGATGCTGTTGTTGCTATATGGGAATCTATTTCAAATATCTTTCTCATAGATGCTGGAACGAGCAATCGGCTAGGCGCCATCTTTGAAGCGGCAAGAACTACACCATCCTTTGCAACCAAACCAACAGCTGTAGCTCCCCGTTTTACTGCTTCTTTTGCGTATTCAACCTGAAAGAGCCTACCGTCGGGAGAAAATACGGTTATGGCGCGGTCGTATGCTTGGGGTGAAACTGGATACATAAGAAACACCTCTTAAAATAGATAATGCACGTAATGGTTAGTATTTAAGATTTAAAAGGATACCTAATGAGTTGTAATGGATTTGTTTTATTTGGTTTGAAGTGATTTGAGAGTGCCAGAAGAGGAGAGACATTCTATCCTTGCTTCTTGCTCGCCTATACGGCCAGATATAGCAAAGGCACCTATGAGTCTTCCAAGGTTACTTCTTTCACAGCGAAGGATTCCTTCTTTTTTGTAAGGATTATATGAGATTAACTTAAATGCGAGGCGTGCAAACCCTTCCTGTCCAAAAAATGACAAGAGGTAAGAAAAGATGAAGTTTCTTACTTCTTTTTCATTAGTTAGTTCTGCATCCTTTCCAACAACTCTGAAAAGGAGGTACCTTTGCTTAAATCGCATAGTAGGTTTCATTCTATTATCCTCTTCAAAGTTTTCATTTTTTCTCTCGACTCATTTTCGCTTAGGTCTAATAGTTCTCCAAATCCTATAAGCTCACGTGCATTTCTAAGCTCTATTTGCGACTGAGCAAGTGTGCAGGGAAAAAAGTCTGCGTTATATTTTTTACATATGCGCACAAAATTGCGCATCTTTGAAAGCAAAACTGCCTTCTGAATACCGGAAACGTTAAGAAGTGGCAAGATTGGAATTGCAAATGCGCCCTTTCCTTCAGCTACTGATTTTATAGCTCCCATAGATGGCTCAAAAGAAGTTAGATAGTAGATAATTTTTGCTTTTTTTGAAATTATTTTTGAGGGCGAATCTGTTTGTAAGAAAAGGGAAGGGGGTAATGATGGTATTGAATAGAGCTTTCTGATTCCTTTTGGCATTTGAGAGAAAACAGGTAATCTTACTAAATCAAACACGCGCCAAACCCCTATGTTTTCTTCCACTGTGAGTTAAGCCACGGAAGGCTCTTCCCTTTTGTAGATTAAGCTCTGGCACTTTTTCTGGAGAGATGAGGATAACTTCAAAGTACTTATAGTTACCATCTTGTCCCACCCAATAGGAGTTTAGCACTTCGTGTGGAGCAAACTTTCTTGCTGCTCTTACTTCTGCTTGAGCTTGCAAGGAGGTTGAGGGAGAAACAAACATAATGTTCTTACCTGGTTTTCTTCCTCCTTTTGGAGTGCGTCTTTTCCTTCTTCCTCTTGCAATGCGAACGCGGGCTATTACGTAACCTTCTTTTGCTTTGTAGCCTAATGTTCGGGCACGCGCAATGTTTGATGGGCAAGAGACTCTTGTGATTGCCGGTTCTTTCCTCCAAGCGTGAAGCCTTGTCCTATATGACTCAGACTTTTCTACGTAAGATTTTCTAAAGTTCATAGTTATGTATTTATGTGCTCTCATGCTGACCCTCCTAATTCCTAATTATTTATTTATATGCTACATTTTAGAGTGTATTGAGCCTTTGAAGGGAAAGAAATATTTTGCAATTGAGTATTAAAAAGGCTTGTGTGAGATTCTTTTCATTGCTTCTTGAATATGTTCTTTTTTAAGGGACATCCTGACCGGCTGATAAGTGATAGTTTCAGTGCCATGGACAACCTTGCCGATTGAGAGGTTAATCTGTCTTGGTTGCTTTTCTTCATCTTCAAAAAGAATTTCAAAGTTTCCAACGATGCGATGCTTTTTTTTATTGTTCAGTTCGCTTATTGCGTTTATTATTTCTTCGTTTTCAAAGAAGTCTATGAGCGCCTCTTTCATGGATCGATGGAGAGCAAAAATTTTTGTATCTTGATTATTGAATGTGCTTTTAATGTAAACTTTACTATGGTCTATTAAAAGATGTCCTGAGTGGGCTGCGACCATTGCTTGAACAAGATGGGATTTAAGTCGCTCCAATCTTGCTCTTTTGGAGTTGGATTCGTAAGCCGTAAGAACTTTCTTTGCTGTTAATTCAAGCTTATTTAGATGCAGAAGAGCATTGGTAACTTCTAATATGACTTCCTCAACGTCGGCTTGTGGTGGAAGACTTAATTCGTGCGGATTTTGAAGCAGAAGATAGAGGTGATTAATGTTTGCTGTTTCTTTGGATATGAGTAATTCTAAGTCATGCGCTTTTGCAGCAAAATGGGGATATGGCAAATGCTTTATCTCTTCAACCTCTGCCTCAATTTTCGTTATATTGAAAATAGAGTCTTCGATTAGGCGGCTGAAGGCTTCTAAGTTTGCATCTAAAATAAGAGCGTGTAGGTCTCTCTTTAGTTGGTTCATTTCTTTTTTTAGGTTTTTGCAAAAACATAGCACAGATACAAACTCCTTTGGAGAAGAGGAGTTGGGATTTTCTAATTCTTGGAGTTTTTTGCTAGTTTGCAAAAGAAGTGAATTAGAAGCTGAAAGTATCTCTTCTTTTTCTTTGTGCGTTATGTGAGTGAGATATCCGAGAATCTTTTTTATATGCTTTTTGAGGTTTTTGATATACCATTCTGCTTCGGTAATCCACCTTTTTTTGTACACCCAGATCCACCAAGAAAAGATAAGTGAGGCCGATTAATAAAGATTTCTTCTATTCCTTTATCCTTTAATAACTGCAACCGGCACCGTCTTTGCAACAATTCGTGAAATGCCGGCCTTTTGGACACTTAAGACGACCTCATCAACGTTTTTATAGGCAAGTGGTGCCTCTTCTGCAACTAACTCTCTGTCCCCGGCTTTTAGTAGGATATTTTTCTTTTCAAGAAGATCCTTGGCAATATCTTTGTCTCTGAATTCTTTTATTGCTTGACTCCTCGACATATCTCGTCCTGAACCGTGACAAGTTGAGCCCCATGTAAGTTCCATTGCCTTTTTTGTACCTATAAGAACGTATGAAGCTGTGCCCATTGACCCCGGGATTAAGACCGGCTGACCAACTGAACGATATGTGGGGGAGACGTCGTTGCAATCTGGTCCATAGGCACGGGTTGCACCTTTTCGATGAACACAAACAGTTATGCTTTTTCCGTTGTAAACGTGCTTTTCAAATTTTGCAATGTTGTGGCACACATCATAAATAAGAGGCATATTTTCAGAAGTTCCTTTTCCAAAAACTTCATCAAAAGTTTCGCGAATCCAGTGCATCATAACGTGGCGGTTGTTAAAAGCGTAATTTATTGCACAGTTCATTCCTTTTATGTATTTTTCTGCTTCAGGTGAATTTATAGGCGCACAACAAAGTTCTTTGTCAGGAAGAGTTATGCCGTATTTTGATGAGGCTACTATCATTTCGTGCAAGGAATCGCTACAGACCTGATGACCGAATCCTCGAGAACCACAATGAAGCATAACAACTATTTTTCCCTTTTCAAGGCCAAATATCTTTGAGGTACGCTCATCTGCGACTTCTTGAACTTTTTGTATTTCTACAAAATGATTTCCTGCTCCAACTGTTCCGAACTGTGGGGCGCCTCTTTTCTTTGCTGTTTTAGAGACCACAGAGGGATCTGCCCCCCCTATTCTTCCGAATTCTTCGCATCTCTCCTTGTCTTTTTTGGTCCCAAATCCTTTTTCTATGGCCCACTCAACTCCCCAAACCAGTGCTTCGTCTAATTCCGACTCAGAAAGCTTTAGTCTTCCTTTTGAGCCTACACCACTTGGAACATTGCGAAAAAGCTTTTCAACAAGTTCACGCTTTTTTGGCTCAAGATCTTTTTCAGTAAGGTCAGTTGCTATAAGACGAACGCCGCAGTTGATATCATAGCCGACTCCGCCTGGAGAGATTATTCCCTCCTCTACACTAAATGCAGCAACTCCTCCTATAGGGAACCCGTATCCTTCGTGTCCGTCAGGCATTACCATAGAAGCTTTGAGTATCCCTGGAAGTCTGGCTACATTTTTTAGTTGAGAAAGAGTTCTTCCACTTTTCATTTTTTCTACTAATACGTGACTCCCAAAAACCCACCCAGGGACGTTCATACCCTCTTCCTTTTCGATTTCCCAAACAGCTTCAGAAATCTCTCTCATCTTAAAAACCCACCAAGCAAGCTGAAGAGTATTTTAAGAGATTATTTTGAGAAATATGTTTTTTATACTTACTTACAAAATAACACTATGAAGTTGCTTACGGTACATTGTGATTTTCTGGAATTTGAGCCAATTTCCAAAGCATTAGCGACTGCTGAGGAGGTAGAGAAAGGCAAAAGAAGGATTGAGGAGTGCTTGGTATGTTTTATTGGAGTAGAAAGAGGAGATGAGGGAGCTTCTGGATTGGCAGATAGTGCATCAGAAGAGATACGAAGCGTAGCAACTCAGGTTAAAAGTAGTCGGATTGTGCTTTATCCGTGGGTGCATCTCACTCAAAATCCTGCTAATCCAAATGCTGCTCTGAAAATTATGAAAGAAATTGAAAGTATCATCAGTAAGTGGGGAACTTTTGAGGTCCATAGAGCTCCATTTGGATGGTACAAATCATTTGAGATAAAATGCAAAGGCCATCCTCTTTCTGAGTTGTCAAGAGATCTAAAGGGTGGCGAAAAGAGAGTAGAAAAAAAAGGTGGGGAAGCGATTTCTGCTTCGCTCTCGCTAGAGGACAAAATTTTAAAGAGATATTATATATTGGATGAAACAGGAAATCTTACGGAGATAGAAAAATTTGATTTTTCAACTTACCCAACACTAAAGAAGTTTGCAGAGTATGAGATGAGGAAAGTACGTGCATATGAAAAAGAGCCACCCCACATTAAGATGATGCATGAACATAATATAGCTGATAGCGAACCTGGCTCGGATTCTGGGAATTTAAGATGGTACCCAAATGGGAGGTTAATAAAAAGGCTTTTAGAAACTGCAATTTCGCAATACTGTATAAATTATGGAGCAATGGAAGTTGAGACTCCAATTATGTATGATTTTGAGCACCCAACACTAAAAAAATACTTAAACCGTTTTCCCGCGCGCCAATATGTTGTCCAATCTGACGATAAAAACTATTTTTTGAGGTTTGCTGCGTGTTTTGGACAGTTTCTTATTGTTCACGACACAGTGATATCTTATAGAATATTGCCGCTAAAAATATTTGAGCTTACACGATATTCTTTTAGAAGAGAGCAAACGGGGGAGGTTACTGGCTTAAAGAGGCTTCGTGCATTTACTATGCCAGATATGCATACTCTGTGCGCTGACATGGAAAGTGCAAAGAAGGAGTTTACACAGCAGTTTGAAAAGGCTATGGAATGGATAGCTCTTCTTGGACTTGACTTGGAAGTGGGATTTAGGATAGAAAAAAATTTTTGGGATAAAAACAAAGAATGGGTTATTGAACTTACAAAAAAATTTAGGAAGCCATTTTTCGTAGAAATGTTTGATGAGAGATATGCTTACTTTATTGCAAAGTTTGAATTTAATTTTGTGGATAGTGCAGGAAAGGCTGCTGCCCTTTCAACGGTTCAGATAGATGTTGAAAATGCCGATAACTATGATATAGCGTATACTGATTCTAGTGGAAGGAAGAAAAGACCAATTATTCTTCATGCTTCTATTTCCGGAAGTC
Organism: Candidatus Anstonellales archaeon; assembly: GCA_038869735.1. Classification (NCBI taxonomy): domain Archaea; kingdom Nanobdellati; phylum Microcaldota; class Candidatus Micrarchaeia; order Candidatus Anstonellales; species Candidatus Anstonellales archaeon. Next base: position 50,922 of record JAWCQO010000001.1, read on the forward strand.
TAGAAAGAGTGGTCTATGCACTTCTTGAATCAGCTGCTATGAAAATTGCGGAAGGTAAGAAAGCTATGTTGCCTCTTTGGCTTGCGCCGACTCAGGTTAGGGTTATACCGCTTTCTGAAAAATACATTGACTACGCACTTGCAATTGCAGATAAATTAAGCTCAAAGAATGTAAGAGTTGATGTAGATGATAGACAAGAAACTTTTGGAAAAAAGATAAGAGAGGCTGAAAGAGAGTGGATTCCCTACATAGCTGTTGTAGGAGAGAAAGAAATCAAAGAAAACAAGATTGCAGTTACAATAAGAAAAACAGCTGAAAAGAAAATGATGGAGGTAGACGAAGTAGCAGAAGAGATACATAATTTAACAAAAGGAATGCCGTTTGAAAAGCTTAGCTTAAGCATTCTACTCTCAAAAAGACCGATTATTTACCAGATGCAATAGAGGGCATGCACGCAAGCGCCATTTCTAAAAGAAGATTTTTTGGTCTTGAAGACATTACAAATGCTGATGAGAGCAAAACCCCAGACGTGCCTAATTCTATTGCCCTTTTTACATCTTTGGCAGTTGATATTCCTGCACCACACAAAACAGGTATGTCTGCAATTGATTTTACTTGTTTTATTGCTCTAATCACAACTTGTGGTTTTGCTACTGAAACTGAAATGCCTGTTCCAATTAGTTCAGGTGGCTCAATAGCTATATAATCCGGGTTTAAATTTGCAGCCATTTTTAGCTCGCGTGCGTTGGCTGCGCAGATAATAAGCTCAAGTGATAGCTTCCTAGCAATATTGATTATGGATATAAGCTCTTCTTTTTTTATCTTTCTTTCAGCGTGATTTAGCATTATTCCAGTTGCACCTGCGTCCTTTATTGCAAACGGTATTAGTGACCCTGTATGGGCACCTGCTTCAAAACCTTCGGCGGTCTGAGCAAAAACCTCTACTCCTGTTCGGGTGCATTCTCTCAAGTCGACTGACTGAGGGCAGCAGATTATTCTAGTACCTGTCTTTTTTGAAACGAGTTTTGCAACTTTGCAAAGTTCGACCGCCCTTTTTCCTGTGGATTCTTTATATGCTTTGAAATTGAGTACTATGAAAGGCTTCATAGGTATTACCCTTGATGAATCAAGATTAAACACTCAAGATTAATAATAATTTAATAGATAACTTTTAGAGTATATGTGCCGAGGTCGCATAATCTGGTAGTGCGCCAGTCTCGAAACTTTGAGAACGGTTGTGAGAGAACTGGTCCCTTAATGGGGTTAGGAGTTCGAACGGGCAAGCCTTCAATTATGGCGGCTTCTGAATCTCTCCTCCTCGGCGTTTTGCTATTTTTGATTTTTCTTTTTCCTCACAAACTATGAGAGCGTGGTATTCTTGATAAAGCTCGTAACTTTTTTTCAGGTTTTTTTCGAATATCTCCTTCATTTGCTCATACGTAAGACTCTCTGAGGGAATGGCTATACTAGCAAGAAATCGCTTTGTGTATTCATCTATCACAAAAGTCGGCACTTTGTAGGCATAAAGGAGTATTGAATCTGCTGTTTCTGGTCCGATGCCCCAAACCTTCAAAAGCTCTGTGCGTGTCGGAGTCCTACCCCGAAGTGATATATAGAACTTGGAAAACTCACAAAGTTTTCTTGTTTTTTGGTTGGAGTAACCTGCCGGAGTTATTGCTTTTTTTAATTTTTTTCTGTCTTGCCGAAGGATGAGCTGGGGGTCAAGAAGAGAGAGGCTGTGGAGATTTTCAATTGATTTATAGGCACCTGTCCAAGATGTATTTTGGGTAAGAATTGCGCCTATGCATATTTCAAATTTTTGCTTTTCTGATTTTGGGTACGTGTAATCCCGAGGATGATAACCAATTGATATAAGCGGCCACCAGCCCTGGTAACCATGTTTTCTAAGAAGGTGGCGATATAGGGATTGTAGCTTTGAGCGAAAGTCGTCCATGTTTTTAAAATATGAATGAAAAATTAATATGCTTGAACTTGTTCATATGCGCCTCCGTAGCTCAGTGGTAGAGCGCCTGTCTCGTAAACAGGAGGTCACGAGTTCAAATCTCGTCGGGGGCTTCGGATTCAAAAGTGTTAAATATAAGAAAAAAGAAAAGTCGCTTGGAGGGGGGTAGGAACAATGAAAAGAATCTATGAAATAATGATAGAAAAGAAAGCAGATTTAAAAAAAATACTTGAAGACGATCCTTATGGATTATTTTCATTTGCAAAGAACGGCTATAAGCTCCGTGATGGGGACGTTATTGGCGAGGATAAAAACAAGTGTTATCTCTACTTAGTAAGCGAGGAGGAGAAATTCTTTGAGTTTGCAAAAAAGAAGTTGAGTGGAATTGGAAATGAAGCAAATGTAGAAGTCGCTAGAAGGGTTGCTGAAAAAATAGAAAACGAAGAAACCAGTGCAGAGATAGGGATGGGAACAATATTTGGTTAATTTTGAAAGATGATGATATCGAGGTATTTCTGAATCTTGGCTCTGACCAGGATGATGACGAAGGTCTTGAGTTGCTGAATCAATTTTTATTTCCCATATAGATAAAAAAGAAAATAATCAAATAGGTGAAATAAACAACGAACTGCTCAAGTGAGGGGTTAGTGTCATACCCTATTAAGCCTTTTAGTATACTTCCAATATATCCCTTTTCATGAAAGAGAGGGTAACTTCCATCTGAGTTTATTGGTGGGGTGAAGTCATAAACTGATTTTATTGAAGTTGGGAGGATGCCAGCTTCTTGAAGTTCGTGCACTCCTTGAGAAAGAAGGCCTGCTGATAAAAGAGCTAGTATAGTGGTTGTTATCTTGAAAAACAAGTGAAGATTGACTCTTTTTGAGTATTCAAAGATAGCTATACCAACCATAACTGCACTTGCAAGCCCCAATATTGATGAAACAAGCGAAAGAGAACCAGTTGATAAGTATATCCCTGCCAGAAATAAAACGGATTCTACTCCCTCTCTAAAAACGGATACGAACGCGAGCGAAAAGAGAGCTAAAGAAGATGAAGATAGCAAAGTCGCCTTTACATCCGCTTGAATCTTTTTTTCAATATCTTTTTGTTTTATCATCCATAGCATAAACCACGTCACAAGAAGAGACGCCATAATCATAAAAACTCCTTCAAAAACCTCTTCAATCTCTTTAAATCCACCAAGAAAATGGCTCACAAATATGGCAAATATGATACTTGCTAAAACTCCGCTACACGCCCCAACCCAGATATGTTTTTCATGCTGTATGTTTTTTGTTTTGTGAAGAAAAGTTAGCATTATCCCGATAATCAAGGCTGCTTCTATACTTTCCCTAAAAAGGACTATAAATTCTGCAAGCATGAAACGTATTTCATTTTAAAAGTTTAAAAAGATTACATGAATAGACTTAAGTCAGATGGATTTGTAGGGTATCTGAATGGAGCATATGGATGCTTTTGCAAAAAGACTCGCATATTCAATAGTAGGCGGGGCACTTGTTGGCATACTGGTCATGCTCTTTTTTCTTAAAGAGTATCCTCTCTATGTGGGCGTTGTTGTTGGCTCTATTTTAGGAGCTGTTTTTGCTATTGTTGTTGGAAGTCTTGAAAAAGAGATCTAAATTCGCAACTGTGATTTTTTTCTTAATCTGAAAACCGCCCTTTTGTAAGCCGACAAGTCAATATGTGCCATATCAAATCTGGCATCAGCTGATTTGTCAGGATTTGTTGCTATTTTTAGCTCTTCATCTGAGATTTTTATTCCGGATTTAAGCTCAAGTTCTTTTGATGTAAGCGAGGAGAGATAAATTTCTTTTTGTATGCATTCTTTTACTATTTTTCCAGTAAGCTCATGTGCTTCTCTAAATGGAATTCCTTTTTTGCAAAGAAGGTCCGCAAGTTCGGTGGAACAAGCGTATCCTTTTTCAAGCTCGTATATTACTTCTTCTTTGTTAATCTTGATTTGAGGTAATACCTCTGACATTAGAGAGATAGATTCTTTGGTCATATCAATTGAGGAGAAAAGTAGTGGTTTGATCTCTTGCGTATCTGAGTTGAACCCTGAAGGAAGTCCTTTTAGTATAGTAAGGATTGACAGCAAATTTCCTATCGTGCGAGAAGCTCTAGCACGCATAATTTCCAGAAAGTCAGCGTTCTTTTTTTGAGGCATAATAGATGAGCCAGTACAATAAGCATCTGGTATTTCTATAATCCCTTTTTCGGATAAAAATAGGAATTCTTCTGATATGCGTGAGAGCTTAATCATAATTGAGGAGAGGATATAGACGAATTCACTTTCTAGTTCCCCTCTGTTTGTTGAAACGTCATGAGCATTATCTTGCACGCCTTGAAAGCCAAGTAACTTAGCAGTGTACTCTCTATTTATATTCCAAGTTGTACCGGCAACTGCGCATGCACCAAGAGGATTTTGATTTATGCGTGAGTGGAGATTAAAAATCCGTTCCAAATCCCTCAAAATGGCCCTCTTATAGCTATCTGCCCAAAAGGCAAGGGTTATTGGTTGAGCAACGCGTGTGTGAGTGTAGGAAATGAATGGGAGATTTATTTTTTTCAATAGGTCAAGTGAAGTGCAAAGATTTAGAATCATTAATGCAATACTTATAAGCTCATCACGCATGTAAAGGCGCATATCTAGAATAACTTGATCGTTTCTTGAGCGTGCTGTGTGCATCTTCTTTCCGTGAGGGGTCATTTTCGAAACTTCAACTTCTATATTCATATGAACATCTTCCAACGAAGGATTAAGGGAAAACTGACCTTTTTTGTATTTTTTTAATAGCTTTTCAAGTGCCTTGATAATCGATGCTGCTTCCTTTTTGGTTAGTATGTTCTGGTGCCTGAGCATCTTGACATGGGCAATCGAACCAATTATATCATAAGGTATAAGGCGATAGTCGTTTACAATGTTCTCTTTGCTGTTGTAAGATAGCAAATTTGCTTTAGGTGTTTGCGAAAACCTGCCTCCCCATAGCATATTCTTTGTGTTTTTCATAGATTGGATAGTAACACCTAAGTTTTAAATGTTTCATTATTTTTCTACTCTTCTTTTTGGTTTTGAAATATATGTCCTTAGCAACTGAAATGTTCGCTCAGTATCGCTTGCGCTTAAAACAAGGATAGTGTCGTAATGACATGATATAACTTCCACAACATTTATCCCTTCTTGAGCAAGTGTATTTAGAATCAAGGAAACCACACCGGGGGTACTCTCAAGCTCTTTTCCTGAGCATATTGTAATCATATCTACATTTTTTATAAGTCGCTCGTAATGTCTTATATTTGCAATGTTCTCTTGGTCAACAACTGACATTATCCCGCTTTTGCTAGTGGAGACTGCAAGGACAGGAACTTTTAGAGGGGCTTTTGATATAACGACGCACAGACCTGTCCGAACCTCAATAGTGCTGCGTTTGAGAACATTTAAGGCGTTTTCTTCTATCTTGTCGAAATAATCTTCTTTTTTTGATTCTCTCAAAAGGGCAGCGCGTATTGCGACGTGGGCTTTCTTATTTTGATAAAGCTCAAGCGCTAGCAACTTCGCAAGTGAAGAACAGTTTATTATTTTGTCTTTTAAGTGTCTTCTAAGGATAGGGCGTGCGCGAAGGTACAAACGAATATCTTGAGAGTAGTTTGGCATGACAGGGTTATGGTAAAAGCTGGTATAAAAGATAGATGTTTAAAATTTAACAAAATAGTCATTTTGGATTGAAGTTTTAACATTACTTAAATTTAATTTTGCATTTAAAATTAAAGTCATGGAGATTGGAGTTGTTTACTCTTTTGTTGGTTTTGAGACGAAGGAGATTTTTCATTCCGCCCAAAAAAGTGGAGTTATGCTTAGAAGGATAAAGGATGAGGAAGCCGTCCTTGACATACAAAAAAACGGGGATGCGTTTCCGGACCTAAGCTTTATGCGTTCTGTGTCAACTTCAAGAAGTATTTACATATCAAAGTATCTGGAATGCAGCGGAAAGAGAAGCATAAATAAAAGCAATACGTTTGAGGTGTGTGGGGATAAAGCATTAACTTCAATGATGCTTGCCAAGGAAGGTATAGAGACCCCAAAAACGGTTATCTGCTTCAGCCCAGAGGTTGCAAAAAAAAGCGCTGATATTATTAGTTATCCTTACGTCGTTAAGCCTGTCGTTGGAAGTTGGGGCAGGTTAGTACATAAGGTTAACGACCCCGAAGCTGCAACTGCTATTTTTGAATACAAGGAGCTTATGCAGAATCCGATGCACAGGATTTATTATATGCAGGAGTATATAGAAAAAGAGGGCAAAGACATTCGCGTGATAGTTTGCGGAACAGAAGTAATTGGGGCAATTTCTCGAATTTCAAACAATGGCGATTTCAGAACAAACCATCATTTGGGCGGTATGGTGGAGGAGTATAGAATTGAAGGGGAGATTGAGGAGGTATGTGCAAAGATTGGCGAAGTTTTTGGTGGTGAGGAGATATTGGGTATAGATTTGGCTAAATCAACGGATGGCTTAAAGGTACTTGAAGTAAACCACACTCCGGAGTTTACAGGATTTTGTAAAGCTACCGGAACAAATGTAGCGGATAAGATGATTGAACATATAAAAAGAATAATAAAATCATAGAAGAATAAAACTTGAAACACATTATAGTATAGATTATAAATACTTCTATGTAAATTATTATCCTTGGGTTTTCTGTGAACTCGAAAAATTTGAACGCTGCTCTTGTGCTTTCTGACGGCTCTTATTTTTTTGGAAGTGGATTTGGAGCAGAAGGTGAAAGTTGTGGCGAGCTTGTCTTTAATACTTCGATGATGGGTTATCAAGAGGCATTGAGCGACCCGTCGTATGCAGGCCAGATACTCCTTATGTGTTATCCGCTTATAGGAAACTACGGTGTGAACGAGACGTATTTTGAAAGCAAAAAGATTCATGTAAGAGGTTTTTGTGTCTTTGAAGCGTCTGAAAGGTATGAGCATTACACCGCAAAAAAAAGCATCTCAGAATTCTTGGAAGAATTTGGAATTCCAGGAATTCAAGGGATAGATACGAGACATATTGTAAAGAAGATAAGAGATGGAGGGGTGATGCCTGCTGCGCTTGGAGTCTATAGCGGAAAGCCGGATTTGGATAAACTTCTTTCTTTAGCAAGGAGTGTGGATTATTCAAAGACAGATTTTGTAAAGGAAGTAACTACAAAGGAACCTTATGTGATTGAACCGTCTTCAAAATCGTTTGATAGACGGCCTCCAACTGTTGTTTTAATAGATTGCGGAGTAAAGGCGGGAATTATAAGGCAGCTTAAAGAACGAGATGTGCGTGTGGTAGTTGTACCCGCGTTTTCAAGCGAAAGAGAAATCCGGAGTTTTGAACCAGATGGCATAGTGGTGTCAAATGGACCGGGCGATCCTGCGCTTTTAAAGGACATAACGAAGGTTATGCGCAAACTCTTTGATTTGCCGATATTTGGGATATGTCTTGGACATCAGCTTTTGGGACAAGCTGCTGGAGCACGAACATATAAATTAAAATTCGGGCACCGGGGTGCAAATCATCCAGTACTAGACAAGAAAACTAAAAAAGTTGCAATCACAAGTCAAAATCACGGATATGCTGTAGACGCAAATGAAGTTAGTGATGAATTTGAAGAAACACACATAAATTTAAATGATGGGACAAACGAAGGATTAATGCACAAATCACTTCCCATATTTTCTGTGCAGTATCATCCGGAAGCGTCCCCTGGACCGCAAGACTCTAAACATCTGTTTGATGTGTTTGTAAAATATTTAAAAGAGGAGTAGATATGGACTTGTTGAGGACAGATGAGCTTGAACTGCACGATATTGAGGAAATCCTACAAATGGCCCAGAGGTTAAAAGCTGATTACAAAAATGGGAAGACGTCAAATATTCTTCAAAACCGGGTACTTGTAATGATATTTGAAAAGCCGTCAACAAGAACGCGAGTTTCGTTTGAAGCAGGAATGGCGCAGCTTGGCGGGCATGCTATATTTCTTGACTTTTTTGTTTCTCAGATATCAAGGGGAGAGACGATGTACGACACAGGTGCAGTGTTAGGGCAGTATTCTGATCTAATCATGGCTCGCCTCAACAAGCATGTTGACCTGGAAGAGCTTGCAAGGGGGTCACGAGTTCCTGTGATAAATGGATTGACAGAGTTGGATCATCCTTGCCAGGCTTTGGCTGATTTGCTTACAATGAAGGAAAGAGGGAGAATGCATAGGAATGCAAAAGTTGTATTTGCAGGTGATTGCGGGTATAACATGGCAAATGCGCTTATGGTAGCATGTACAACTGTTGGCATGGATGTAACGCTGGCATGCCCTTCAGAATGCGAGATAAATGCTACTTATCTTGCAAGTGCAAGAAGGCTGGGCAAAGTCGAGATTGTCCATGACATAATGCAAGCGGCAAAGGATGCTGATGTAGTTTATACAGATACGTGGGTTTCTATGGGCCAGGAAAAGGAGAGAGAAAAAAGATTAAAGATGTTTATGCCGTTTCAGATAAACAGGAAGGTTATGGAAGTTGCTAAAAAGGATGCAATTTTTATGCACTGCCTTCCCGCTCACAGGGGCGAAGAGGTAACTACTGAAGTAATAGACGGGCCTCAATCTGTTGTATACGAAGAAGCAGAAAATAGACTACACGTACAGAAAGCGCTTATGCTCTATCTACTTGGAAAAAAGTATTGAAACAAGAAAGGCACAAACAAGAGAGGAGATATCATGCCAAAAGATGCATCCATAAAAAAAGTTTTAATTATAGGCTCTGGGCCTATAGTTATAGGACAGTCAGCTGAATTTGATTATTCTGGATCTCAGGCTTGTACTGCATTGAAAGAGGAAGGAGTTCGCACAGTACTCGTGAATTCAAATCCTGCCACTATCCAAACAGATAAAGAAATTGCTGATATCATTTATATTGAGCCGCTCAGATCGGAGTTTGTAGAAAAAATTATTAAAAAAGAAAGACCTGACGGAATTATCGCAACAATGGGTGGGCAGACTGCACTAAACCTTGCAAAAGAGCTTCATGACAAGAAAATCCTGGAAAAGTATGGAGTAAGGGTTCTTGGAACCGGCGTTTCCACAATTGAGCTTGCAGAGGATAGGGAGAAGTTCAAAGAAACTCTGTCCAAGATAAATCAACCGTATCTACGTAGCGCGGCCGTTTCGAATTTTGATGAAGCGGAACGGTTTCTTCATGAAATTTCATTTCCAGTTATTTTGAGACCAGCCTACACGCTTGGGGGGACGGGGGGTGGAAAGGCAAACAACATGAGCGAATTTGAACATCTTCTATCTCTTGGACTTAGGATAAGTCCTATAGGCCAAGTACTTGTTGAAGAAAGTGTCGCTGGCTGGGCTGAGCTAGAGTACGAAGTCCTGCGAGATGCCCAGGATAACTGCATATGCATATGCAACATGGAGAATGTTGATCCGATGGGCATACATACTGGCGAGAGCATAGTCGTAGCGCCTTCACAGACCCTCTCTGATGTTGAGCACCAAATGTTAAGGAAGGCCTCAATAGATATTGTAAGGGCGCTTGGAGTAGTTGGCGGATGTAATGTCCAATTTGCTCTGGACCAAAAAACAGGAAGGTATGTGGTTGTTGAAGTAAATCCACGCCTCTCAAGATCAAGTGCACTTGCATCGAAAGCAACCGGCTACCCAATTGCAAGAATTGCGGCAAAGCTGGCTCTGGGATACTCGTTATACGAGCTAAGGAACATGGTTACTGGCACTACGCCTGCTTCCTTTGAACCTGCGTTGGATTATGTGGTAACTAAAATCCCCCGATGGCCTTTTGACAAGATTCCGGAATGTTCTCGCACAATTGGCACACAAATGAAAAGCACCGGCGAAGTGATGGCAATAGGGAGAAGTTTTGAGGAATCCCTACAGAAAGCTTTGCGGTCTCTTGAAATTAAAAAGCCAAAAATAAAAGAAAATGAGATAGAGGAACACCTCTCCAGACCGACTGATTTTCGTATTTTTGCAATTTTTGAGGCGTTTAGAAGAGGGTGGAGCATTGAACAGGTTTATCGGGTTACGGCCATAAACCGCTGGTTCTTGAACAAAATCAAGGGTATAATAGATATTGAAAAGGAGTTGGAGTCAGGTGGCCCTGAAAGGGAAATCCTTAAAAGGGCAAAAAAGATGGGCTTTTCTGATGCTCAAATTGGGGAGCTCTGCAGGATAGATGAGATGGAGGTTAGGAGAAAAAGAAAGGAATGGGGGATTATGCCGGTGTACAAGATGGTTGATACCTGCGCAGCCGAATTTGAGGCAAAAACCCCGTACTACTATTCAACTTATAGCGGCACCGAAGATGAAGTCCAGGAATCGGGTAACGAGAATTCTTTAAAACTGCGGAAAGGGAAGGTTTTGGTAGTGGGTTCTGGTCCTATAAGGATTGGGCAGGGGATAGAGTTTGATTATTGTTGCTGCCATGCGTCCTTTACGCTTAGGGAGTGTGGGTATGAATCCATTATGATAAACAACAATCCAGAAACAATAAGTACTGATTTTGACGCTTCAGATAGACTTTATTTTGAACCGCTTACCTTTGAGGACGTGATGAATGTAATAGAGAGGGAGAAGCCTGATGGAGTCATAGTTCAATTTGGAGGGCAGACTTCAATAAATCTTGCACAACCGCTTGCAACTGCAGGTGTGAAGATACTTGGGACGCAGGCAGAGGACATAGACACTGCTGAAGATAGAGAGAGGTTTAGAAAGTTTTTAGAGAGCCTTGGAATAAATCAACCAGAAAATGGGAGTGCAACCAGTGAAGAGGAAGCTCTTTCCGTTGCAAGAAGAGTAGGTTACCCTGTAATCGTGAGGCCAAGTTACGTGATTGCTGGAAGGGCAATGAAGATTGTTTATTCAGATGATGAACTAAGAAGATATATTGAAGAATCTGTTGAGGTTTCAAACAATCATCCAGTTTTGATAGATAAATATATAGAAAAAGCAGTCGAGTGTGAGATTGATGGAGTAAGCGATGGAGAAGAACTTTTTGTTGGTGGAATAATGGAGCATATAGAACGTGCAGGAGTTCATTCGGGTGATGCTAGTTGTGTTACTCCGCCCATTAAACTTATCCCTGAGGTACAGAAAAAAATTTTGGAATATTCTAAAAAGATAGCGTTGGGGATGAAAAATATTGGTGCAATAAATATACAGTACGTAGTAAAAGATAATGTAGTTTATGTGCTTGAAGCAAATCCGAGAGCTTCGCGGACAATTCCATATTTGAGCAAAGCAATAAACGTGCCGCTTGCTAAGATAGCTACTAAAGTTATTTTAGGAAAAAAACTCTCTGAGCTCTCACTTCCAAAAGGAGGTTCTGCAAAAATTTCTCATTATGCAGTAAAAAGCGTGGTTTTTCCCTTCTTAAAAATGCCGGGAGTTGATTTCGTACTTGGACCTGAAATGAGGAGTACGGGCGAGGCGATGGGGATCGACTATGATTTTGGAGTAGCATATTACAAATCCCTTCTTGGGGCTAATTTGAACATTCCTATACGTGGGGCTGTGCTTATAAGCTTAAAGAAAGAACACCAAGAGCATGCTTATGAGCTTGGAAAAAGATTTTCCGCCCTTGGTTTTGTAGTCTGTGCCACGGAAGGAACTGCAAAGCGCATAGGAAACGCTGTCGTTTTGAATAAGGCAGGAGAAGGCGAACCAAACGTTATTTCTAGCATAAAAAATGGTATGATATCGTTAGTAATAAACACTCCCTCTAAGGGTAAGGATGCCCAAACCGATGGGTTTAAAATTAGGAGGGTAGCGATTGAGAGCAATATTGCATGCATAACAAACCTTGAAGCGGCCTTTGCACTTCTTGATGCGATGGAATCTGTAAAAAGAAATGGCGATGTCGGAGTACGTATGTTGGATGAGTTTAATGAAATGGAAAAAAGAGGATAGGATAGATTGCGCATTTATTGCGGGCGCTATATTTTCTCTCTGCTTTATGACAATTCTTTTAATACTGTTCAGCGACTTGGTTCTTCCTCTTTTTGGAGCCACACATGCCACACCTGTCTTTTCTCCAGGGGCTGAAAAAGACATAATAAGCCTTATCGATTCTGCAAGGGAAAGCATTGATATTGAAGTGTATTTATTCACAAATGAAAAGGCGTCATCAGCCTTAATTGAAGCAAAAAAGCGAGGGGTTCGTGTGCGCCTTATAGTTGAAAGGCGAACAGATGCTGATAAAGAATGGAAGTTGATAGAGAAAATGGCACAAGAAGGGATTGAGATTAAGATGGCAAGCCAGCGATTTACGCTTACTCATTCAAAATTTATGATTATTGATGGAAGAAGAGCATTGGTTGGCAGTATGAACTTCTCTGGATCCGCTTTTGCTACCAATCGCGAAGCAGGAGTAATTCTAAGTGGAAAGATAGTAGATGAATATAAAAAAATATTTGAAGAAGATTGGCAAGAAGCTACGTAGTCCATATTAATATGGGACTCTAGAGGATTTTAGAATGAAAAAGAAAGGGATAAGCATAACAGGAGCAGGACCGGCTGGTTTGTCTGCGGCAATAAACTTGGCAGACCAGTTTGAAGTAGAAGTTTTTGAAAAGGAAAAAGATGTTGGAATGAAATGGGAGGGGAGTCTTCAATTTCTTGAAAATTATACCAGCCAAAGAGATGTTTTCGATTGGCTTGAGGATGTTGGGATAGAGCCCAACTTTTACTCAAAGCCCTTCTTTGATATCGAAGTGATAGCGGGAAGAGATAAGGACGCCGTCCTATCTTCAAAAAAGCCTTTATGGTATGTTGTGCGTAGAGGAAATCAAAAGGGGATGCTGGATTATGCACTCAAAAAACAGGCTGAAAGAAAAGGGGTAAAGATAAATTTTATGTCTAGGTGTAAGGAACCGCAGATTATTGCAACTGGACCATCATCTGTGGAAGGATTAGCAAGGGAGGCTATTTTTGAAACTCGGCTAGAGGATACGTTCTTAGTTTTTTTGGACAACGAAATTGCACCAGGTGGCTATGCCTATTTGGTTGTTGCTGATAGAGTAGGTACAGTCTGTACTGCAATAACCAAGAATTTTGAGAATATTGATGCCTACTTCAAAAAGACTATCGAACGAGCAAGGGAAAAAAAAGATTTGGATATGAGGAATGCGAGAATAAAGACTAACTTCGTTTCTTTTTATTTAACTAAATCAGCAAAGGTAGGTAGTAGAATATATGTGGGGGAAGCGGCGGGATTTCAGGATTTTGTATTTGGTTTTGGGTTGAGATATGCGATTTGTTCTGGATATCTTGCAGCTAGAAGCATAACTGAGAAGATGGACTACGACTTGCTTTGGAAAAGAGAGTTTGGAGAGATGTTGGAGCTTGGCATACTAAATCGCTGGATTTATGAATGGGGAGGGAATCCTTATTTAAAATTTTTATTGGAAGAGGCAAAAAGGAGAGGTGATTTCCGTAAATTTTTGAAAGACTTAAATACTGCTTCTTTCTCAAAAAAGCTTTTAATTCCACTTGCAAAAATAGGTCTAGGAAAGGCTGAAAGGTGTAATCACATAGAAAACTGTGTTTGGTGTCCACGGAAAAAAAGATGGGTGGCTTGATGGAAAGAGGAAAGTATAGGTTGGAGGAATGTTATGAATACTGCAAAAAGATAACGCGAGAACGGGGATCTAATTTTTATCTTGGCTTTTCGTTTCTTCCAAAGGAAAAGAGAAACGCTATATTTGCTTCATATGCATTTTGTAGATATGCGGACGACATAGTTGATGAATCTAGAAGTGTGGATCAAAAAAGTCTCCTTTTGAAGTGGAAGCGGGCATTGGAACTTTGCTATAGGGGAAAAGCAAACCATCCAATAACCATTGCTTTGCAGGATGCTGTAAAAAAATATGGGATACCCAAACAAGCATTTTTGGGGTTAATTGAGGGTTGTGAAATGGACTTGGCTATCAAGAGATACAACTCTTTTGAGGATCTTCTTAAATATTGCGAACGGGTTGCAGTTACGATGAGTACTATCTCGTTGCATATTTTTGGGATAAAAGATAAAAAAGCAGAGAAATATGGCAAGTATCTTAGCCTTGCACTTCAGCTTACAAATATACTTAGGGATGTTGGTGAGGACGCAAAAAGGGGGAGGATTTATATCCCAATCGAGGATTTAAGAAAGTACGGTTATTCAGAAGAGGAGCTTTTCAGCGAGGTATTAAACCCCCAATTTAGAAGACTTATGGAATTTCAAGTTAGAAGGGTAAAGGAATATTTCGAGAAAGCTGAAAAAGTTCTTTGTTGCATTGAAGAAGATTCCCGATTTGCAGCTCTGCTTATGGGTGCGGTTTATGCAAAAATCCTTGACAGCATTGAAAAAAGCGGCTATGATGTATTTTCAAAGACGTATGGCCTTAGTTTGATGGATAAAGCAATACTTATCCTAAAGATGATGATTTACCCATCTTATACAAAAATTTGGAAATGAGAATAAGGATTGGAATTAATATTTTGTTTATCTGGTAGGTTGATAGTCATATTTTTCCGACAAGGTCTAAGCTTGGTCTTATTGTTTTTTTGCCAGGCTCCCAGCTTGCCGGACATACTTCCCCTTTTGTTTCGCGTATGAATTTGCAGGCCAAGAGCTTCCTAAAAGTTTCCTTTGCACTTCTTCCTATAGCGTTTTCGTTCATTTCAAGGCATTTGAGGACGCCATCAGGGTCTATTATAAATGTTGCTCGAAAGGAGATGCCCTCTTTTTCGATATACGTTCCAAATTCCTTGCAAATTCGCCCTGATGGATCAGCAAGCATGGGAAACTTCACTTTTTTTATAGCGGGGGAGTTATCGTGCCAAGCTTTGTGTACAAAGACGGTGTCAGTACTTATACTTAGGATCTCTGCACCTTCTTTTTTGAAATTATCATAAAGAGTTGCTAACTCTTCAAGCTCTGTGGGGCATACAAATGTAAAGTCTGCAGGGTAGAAAAAAAGAATTACCCACTTTCCTCCATAATCTGAAAGTTTTATGGTTTTTTCCCCTCCATCAACGAAGGCCTTGGCCTCAAAATCAGGCACTTTCTCCCCTAGTCTTACAACCATTTAAATTTCACCTTTCCTAAAAGATTTATTTGGAATTAATTTGAATCTAATATTTATAACTTTTATTCTCATAGTGAAGGCATATGGAAGAAAAAAAAGATGAAGAGTTGGAGGTGCAGGGAAGGAAAGGTATTGCTTCAAGAGGCATCCCGTCTCATGAAGCCATGTACCTCCCCCCTCATGATAGTCACCATTTGAGAATTTTTCAAGATTCAAATGAGAATATAACAAGAAATCTATGGAGTTTGGAGGAGGTACTAAATTTTGTTTTTCCAAAAAAGTACCAGCAGAAGTATTATGCGTGTGCAACATCGTTTATTTCTTGTCTGGTGTCAAAATGTGAGATGAGTGGCTCTGACGTAAATGAATTTGTCAGGACATCTGGTGTATCGAAGGCAACGTTTTACAATAGGGTTTTACCCAGGCTCCGAAGAGTCGGTATGATAAAGGTTGAGAGGAAGACTGTCAGTTCGAAGGAGTCATCAAGGAAGTATAGACCGATGATTATAAGGATATCTAAGACATTTGGAAACTATTTAATAAAAATTGGGGATTCCTGGCTTGCCATCGTTGACGATGCAAGAAGTAGGAAGGATAAGTTGTACGAATCTCCCTAGAAGCACTGTAGACGCAATTTGTCAGGTTACAACTGCAATTGACGAATATAGGCTACTCTTTTTTGGTAAATTTTTCTTTTAAGCTGATCTCTTCAATACAATTCATCAGCGAGGTGTTATTTATGACTAGTATCGGAACAATAAATCTGAAGAAAGGAATACTCAGAAGCCCAGAAATGCGTAGTGAAACTGGGGTCGAGAAAAAGAGGTCGTCATCGTTTTTGATAACAAAACCCCTCACAGAGGCAGCTATTCAAGCTATCAAAGCAACTCAATCAGATAGCAAAGACAAAAAAATCGAAAATGTTAGTGAGTATCACGATTGCAGAGACTGTGCGCCTTGGATCGGTGCGCCAGAGCCGCAAGTTAATGACGAAACAAAAAAAGAAAATGAACAACCAAAAAAATGGGATGCTGAGTGGTTTGGACTAAGCCCTACATGTTAATTGTGCCTTTATTTTTTCTTTGAAAGGTCCTTCTTTTTTTCTTTTTTTTCTTTTTTATTTGGGACAACATTGTGTTCTAAATTTCCGAGATGTTCAAGAAGAGTGTCTCTGGATGTTATTGCTTGAGAAAAGTTTTCATAAGCACTCCTTGCTCGTAACCTGAGTGTATCAACGCCAACACCTGGAGGTTCTTCATCAGTGCTGACTGATGCTTCTATTGACTTGACTATACTTTTTGCCTCAATTATAAGATCCGCTATTCTCTTTTTGGAAGCTTCAATCTGCCTGTTTATTTCTTCCTCTGTCCTTTGTGCAGAGATGGCTTCAAAAAGGTTTTTTTCAGATACTTCTTTTAACTCGTCGATATATCGTCTGACAAAATTTGTTTCTACGGATTCCCTAAGAGACTCGTATGCTTTTTGACTCTCTTGCGCAAAACGTTCAAATTCGTCAAGACGACGCGAGTATTCGTTAATGTATTCAACCACTGTTCGATCAATGTGTGAAAGTCTATTTATCTGCTCTGAGAGTTCCTTGATCTTCTGCTTTTGAGTTTCAAGGGAAGAACGCATTGGTAAGAGTCGTAAAGAAAGGTTTTTTGTAATTGTTTCTATTGAATCATAGGTTTTTTGAGCCGCCTCTAGATGCTCCATGTTCTGTCTTATTTGTGCAGTCGCTTCCTGGATGGTTAAACGGAGCTTTTGCTGCTCCTCTTTTGATTTCTCCAAAAGTTGAACAAGATCAATGAGCTTGGATTCGGCTCCAAAGAGATCTCTTTCATTTTCTTCTACTTTTTTTGTTGTATCATATCTTGCTTGATTGATTTCTATAAGTAGTTTTTCAATCTGAGTCTTTAGGCTTTGAAACACTTTCCTTGCTTCTATATCGATAGATGCTATCTTTTCGAGGTATGACTCCATCTGTTGTGCTGTCTCCGGAATTTCCATTGTTCTCTGCTGAAGAAATAAAATTGTTTTTTCCTTTTCTAGTAATCTCTCTGCTATCGTTTGAAGCTGAGTATCCATTCTTTTTTCGATTGGAAGGTAAACCTCTTCGTATATTTTTTCTTTTTCTGAATGCAACTTTGCAAGAACCTTCTTTTCTTTTTCTATTTCAGCAATATATTCTTTAAGTCGGTTGGCAGAAAGGTTGAGGCTTAATGGCTTTTTCTTCTTTCTACTTTTCGGCTTTCTCAAAGGCGGTGAGGCGGATTCGGTTTGAGAGAAAGCTTGGGGAAGAGAGGGACTGGACAGAGTATCTTCTTTTTCCAATTCTTTTTCGTGAGGTTGTGAGACTAAGTTTTCCTTATGGTCTACATGTGCCTTCTTTCCTTTCCAGCGAACATATGTCTTTGTAAGTAAGTATTCTAACTCAATAAGGCCTCTTTCTTCTAATACACGAAGCCATCTTTCTGTGTCTTTTATACCGAGCCCACAGACTGACGCTGCCTCTGAAACTTCAACAACCTTTTTTGATTTGAGAAACTCTACGAGTATATCTATTTGAGTATTTATGTCCCTGTTTGAGTGATCCAATTATAAACACCAGCTACTATGCGGAGATAGGAACACCAGCTACTATGCGGAGATAGGCCTCTTTTCAACAACGAACTTTCCGGAAACCTTGCAACGCGCTCGTCTAAAAGCTTCAAGAACGGCATCCTCCTTATCTTTTGTTGTCATGATTCTAAACAGTGATTGACCTGGATAGAGCCGTGCTGCTCTGTCCGTGGTGCGTCCAAAAGCCATTCGCATTCCTTTCTGAAGCCTGTCTGCCCCTGCTCCAGCTATCATTTTGTTTTCTCTTAGGACTTGATGGGGAAAAACAAGAACATGAAATAGGTATTGGTCTCGCATTACTTTTTCAAGATACTTATTTACCGCTTGCCTTGATGCTTCTATTGCGTTGTCTCTAAGCTGCACTGGCTGCTTTGCGACAAAGTCGTACTGTATATTATACGAATCGGAATCCTTTCCCATTTTATATACATGAAGAGAAAGGTGGGGCATAGCTTTGATATACGATTTTTTTGGAGTGCTTTTTGAGTATCTTGTCCAAGCAACTTTTTTTATACTTCTGCAAGTTCTAGCTGGCCTTAAACCCATATGATGGACACCTCTTAGATATTACTTAATTTCTTCATCTTTTTTGTTTGCATTGTTATTTTTGATATAAGAGTATATAAAAAATTGCGTTTTTTGAACTATGGGGTTTCCTGCAAGCAAAAAAACCACTAATGAGGATAATGCAGATAGAAAGATAGAGAAGTGGGCAACTGCCTCAAAGTCATTTGGAGGGATAATTATTTTTTCTACCCCAATATAATAATCTACATAGTCGTTTAAAAAAAAGAATAAAGACGCAGGAATTATAAGAAGAGTGCGTTTGTAAGGGATAGTAAGGATAGACAAAGCCACCATTCCTATGTGGGGTAAGATGAAAAAAATAAGAGAATTAAGAAGACTTTCTTCTGAAAGATAAACTTGTGGATGGAAGAACGCCATCAGGAAAATGGTCCAAATTCCATACTTTATAAGAGCAATTGATGAAAGATAACGTAATAAAAGTAAAGAAGGATCATGGGAGGGGTTAAGGAGTACGGCCAGAGCAAGAATGATAGATAGAGGGGAATCCGCTACAAACAGCCAAAGATAGATGTTTACTTTCTTAAATGCATAGGAGTAGTAGTAAATTCCATAGATAGATGCAAAGATGAGGAGTAGGATGAGTATCTGACGGAGATTAGTGGTTTTCATGCGTCTTTCCTTGCTTTCTGATTATTCTGGCAGGTGAACCACAAACAAGTTGATTTTTTCCCACGTTTTTTGTTACGATACTGCCCGCTCCGACCGTCGCATTATCACGTATCTCTATACCTGCCAATAGAATAGAGCGTGCACCTACAACTACATTTTTGCCTATTCTAACTCTCCCCACACGAAATTGGTCTATCAAAAATTCGTGTGCAAGTATTACAGCTCCATAGCCGATGATGGAATTTTCCCCTACTTCAATGAGTTCAGGATATAAGAAGTCAAAATCTACGTCCGGCGCGATTGAAACGTCTTTACCTATCCGAATTCCTGTCAGCGAAAGCAGTAAATTCTTGATGCTAAGTGAAGGAATTTTCTTTGAAATCTGGATTAGACAGTAATTAAAGGCCGTGCGCAAGGGATTTTTTACTCTCCACCATAGATGGAGAGAATTTTTACCAGAAACTTTTGTTATTTGTAGCCTTCTCATGGATTTAATCGCTATCTAACCGTGGAGCAAGATAGTAGGAGACGTTTGCTCCCTCTACTTCGTAAGTTATTTTTATAGGGGCATTAGTCTTTAGCTTTATCTCGATTTCTTCAGTATCCGGTGCAGCTTTCGTGACGTCGTCAAGATACTGAAGAGGAAACGTTGCTCGCGAAGAAGCCTTTGCAATTATTTCAGATATCTCACTTGAATCTTTTTCGTATTCAGAATGAAGATTTGCTCCATCGCCTTTTACGTCTGCAAAAAAGCCAGAATCATTCGCTTCAAATGTAATGTGTGAAGAGATTAATGCAGCATCTTTTAATAATTCTTTAAGTGCTGCTGCTGTTATTTTGACAAATGCATCATGCTCTATTAAGGGTTCTTTTTGGATTCCACTTGGCATCTCAATAATCGGAAGTTTAAAGCTTCTTTTCTTTTTTTCTGCCACAAAGCGTAACACAAGTTTATTTTCATCTTCAAGCACTTCTAGTTGCTCCCCTGCCCGAGCTCTTCCGAGAACCTTGCTTAAACTGTCAAAATTTATCCCTACGCGGGAGGTTGATTGCACATCGTATTCCAAAAAAACGTCTTTTGGCATAAAAAAGCAGACCATTGCTATTTGGGATGTGTCCATGGCCTTGAGGCGTATTCCCTCTGTTGTAAATTCAAGTTGGCCTTCGTCGATCAAATTTACTATTGAGTCTATTGCTCCCTTGAAGGACCTTGCATCAGAGACAACTATCCTAAACATATGCACCGACCTCCCATCTATTTATGGATGCTAAATTTTTAATTCTGAGTGAGGATTTTTGAAAGCTTTATTTATATAGAACTTAGCTTTGAAGGACTGACTTGCATCCTTCTGGTTCAATGAAAGCAAGATCACCTATTTGAAAGAAGGATATGAAAAGCTTGAAATAACCCATATAAGGGATACGCAAAAGAACTTTTCCTTTTAGTTGAGTAGTTGATGGAGGCACATTAAATTTTCCATTTATATAGTTGTATGCTTGAATGTCTGCGACCGGGTTGTTGTCTCCGCGGGTTAGGTAATAAGTAGTTGAGTCTGTTCTGAGCCCCAAAAAAACCCTATGTATTATATCATTAGGGTAATAGAGTTCAGAAGCATGTGGAGAGTAGACTATAATATCATTTGATTTATCAAAGCGGTAGCTCTGATTTTGATAAATTATTGCATCAATGCAAGGAGAATAACCTATGTATTGTCCGTCAATGCTAGAAACTTCGCACCTGGAATAGGTAAAAGTAAATCCACCACGGCTCTCTTTGAATTTTTCTGGATTTTTTAAAAATAAGGTACACGCTGGTTCATATTTTTTGTTGTAAGCGCAAAAAGAGAAAAAGGAGCCATCTACATCAACTGAATAATTATCGTAATGGACCACTGTTGAGGGGTTTAAGAGGCTATTAAAATCAGATATACTTACGTTGATGAATTGTGTTTTTGGGGTTCCGCCCGAAAGTATTACTAAATCTCCTCTTTCTAAGTTTGGGAGCATAGAACAAGTGACTATGCCGTTGATAGGTGAAGACGCCCCAAGAAGAATGGATGCACCAAACCACAACCCTAAAGCATACAAAATAGTGATTAATGTTTCTTTTATTTCCTTTTTTAATCCATGGGAAAATACACCCCCAAGAACTTCTGCTACTAAAAGAGAGAATATAAATATTGCAATTAATACTCCAAAGACGGGATTCTTAGTAAGAAGGAACAGAATGAAGCACAAACCAATCAGAAGATAAAAAACGTTATTTTTATTCAGCTGGATTATATACTCCTTAATTGTCACATTCACTCCTTACTCCTTTTTTATGTCTTGCTTGAATTTTTTAGCTTGGTCTGCAAGCTTTTTAGCAGCATTTGCAAGAACCTTGGCTGGGTCTTTGCTCTTCGTTCTAACAATAAGTTTCAGATTTCCAACCTCAGGATGTTCTTGGGTGCAAGAAGCAAACTCCACATCCTCATCTTCCAGGGCTATTTCACGTATCGCATTAAGAACTGAGATGTCTTCTCCCCCGACTTCTAGCTCGAGATAATTTTCCTCTTCCTTTATTACCTTTATTTCCATATAACAACCACCTTTGACGAATGTTAAGAATTATTTCATGATGCTTTTTCCATATTCTGAACTTATCTTTCTCGTTTCTTTTTTTCCACAATGGCTACAGACAAGCATACGGGATACCAAATTCATTGGATGCCTATCTTGAGTACAAAACGCTTTAATTATCCCAAGGTCATGGCTATTTACTCCAACGGAAACTTCAGTAGGTTTGATATCTATAACTCGAGCTTTGATAATGTCTCCTATTTTGACAAAATCATGGATATTTCTAACAAAGCCGATGCCAAGAGACGACGCATGCATGACTGCATATTCTGCCATGCTTTCATAAAATTTAGTAGGTGTTGGTGGCTGAGCAGTAAGTATTAGGGCAACAGGTTCGACAATCATTTCTACTCTACCATAAATGATATCACCAACTGATATTTTGGATAGCATTTTTCGTCCAATTACGCTTATTCGTCTATTGGTGACTACAACCTTCCCAAAAAGAGCTGAGTATATCTTACCATCTGAAGAATAAGTACCTGGCCCTTCTGCAAATTCTTCTTCCACACCTAGTTCCATTCCCGGAACAGCTTCCTTTTCAACTTCCACGCCACAAGCCCTCCTTAATAATCTTTACCAAAGCTTAAAATACAACCTTCTCTGCTTTCTAAAATGAGAGCATAAAGGATTTAGTTTCTACCTATGCTTATTTAAATAGCTTTCTTCATTTTTTTAATTATATGTTTAAGAAATCCATTCTTGTACTTTGTATAGATAGAGACAACGATTTGTACGAAAAAGTAAAGATATCTGGTCCTGTCATTGGAAGGAAAAAAAACATTGAAGCCGCGATAAAACTTGCATTAGCAGATCCAGAGGATCCTGATACCAATGCTATTTTCAAAGCAGTATCCACCTATGATGAGCTGTCCGAGCAATACAACGTAGAGATTGCCACGCTTACTGGCAACAAACAGCTTGGTTTTGCAGCTGACAAACAAATATCTGAACAGCTGGAAAGGGTACTCTCAGAATTTCATGCTGATTCCTGTGTTTTTATTTCTGATGGCGCTTCAGATGAGGAAATAATGCCCATAGTTAGGTCAAGGATAAAAATAGATTCGGTAAAGGTTCTCGTAATTAAGCAAGCAAAGGAATTGGAACAGACGTATTTTGTTTTACTTGAGAAGTTAAAGGATCCTTATTATGCTCGCCTTATATTTGGGATACCTGCACTGGTATTGCTAGTAGTTTCTGTTTCGACTTATCTTAATTGGGGCTGGCAACCGCTGGCTGCTTTGCTGGGACTTTATTTGCTTGCAAAAGGTCTTGGAATAGAGGAATCAGTATCCCGGATGTTTACAAAATTTAATTTTTCAGTTGAGAGGATGAGTTTGATTGTTTATCTTACCGCAGTACCGTTTTTCCTTTTCTCTTTATGGATAGCATATGAGGCGTATCTCAAGGCAACTTCAAGTGGGTTGGAAGGAGTGAAGGTAACTGCATCTACACTAAAAAGCATGCTTGAGCTTTTTCCATGGGCTCTCTTGCTTGTTGTGTTTGGAAAAATTATGGATTTGATGAGTGAAAAGAAGAAGTTTGAAATTCCAAAATACGGGCTTTATGCTATAAGCGTTACCATCTTGTGGTTCATTTTTTCTGTTGCAGTACAGTGGGTCTTGAACATTGAACCGCCGTACGTCTATTTTTCAGATGTAATACTTGCAACTATTATTTCAGTGGCAGCCGCCTATTTCTCTATCAAAGTAATCAAAAAGATAAAAGTAGATGTGATATCAAGAATGCGTCTTGAAAACAAAGAGGTGCTATCCGAGACCGGGTCGTATGTTGGCAGAATAATTGGCGTAGACTCAAAGGAATCTGTGATTATTGTGGAATCTCCATTTGGACAGAGATTTCAGCTTCCCATAGATGCGATTTCCTCTATCGGAGATAGAGTGGTCGTAAACTACTAATTTGGAAATAAAAAAAGAAATCCCGCCAGTGTGATTTATTCTACATAGGGCCAAAGTTTCATCCTTAGTTTGTTTTGCCTTTATGTTATTGAACACACAACATTCTGGTTCCTGCTTTTGAAAAAGCAGTTACAAGCTACAGCCAGACGCTCTGCCAGATTGAGCTATGGCGGGATTCCTACCTAAATTAAATGTGATAACATATTTAAAAAATAAACCTATAGGTTGAAGAAGTTACGGTTTCTTTTTGCTCTTGAAAGGATTAGTTCGTAAGAGGCAATAGAATTTAAATTTAGATAGTAAAATTATAAATCAGACATTGCCTCGGTGGTGTAGTGGTTAGCATTCTAGGCTGTCGATCTAGCGACCCGGGTTCAAAAAATGTTCAGCCTTCCTGAGAAAGGAGTAACGGATTTTTGAAAATCCCGGCCGAGGCGTCGATTTCTTTTATTTTGGAGCGTTGAATAAGAATCAAGTGAAAAGGTTTAAGGTGGAATTAAGAATTTAAACGGCTCGTTCAGATATCTCTGCTCAAAGATTTTATCAGCAGATGCTTAGACGCCTTGCGTTTTTCTCAAATATTAGTTCCTTTGGCTGGAAATAAGGATTAACCATTCGTTCTACCAGATGGATAAAAAAAGCCTTAACTATTGCAACAAATAAGTAAACGGCTTAGGAGTGTAAACGGTCACAAGAAGTCGGTTTGATATCTAAAATGCTTTTTTAAAGATTGTTGATAATATTTTGTGTAGGTGGTGTAATTGGTTTTTAAGAAATCATTTTTTGTTTTATTAGTTAGTATGATGTTTTTTGCAACATTATTTTCTTTTTCTATAAACGAATTTCTTGAAAAAAATACGGAACCTTCTGATTTAATCGAAAAAATTCCTCTTATGAGTAATGAGTCCTCTCTTGTACTTATAAAAATAAATGGGAAAGAGACGTACATTTATTCTCAAGACATAGGCGGTGCGCTGGAATCTGTGGATGAAATAAAAAAAGCACTTATTAATGATGCGTATCTAAAACGGGGTTATCAAGGCGTTGTTGGAAGGGCATTAAGTTCTCTGAGAAAGTTTAGAAGCGGAAAAGAGGATTTAGAAGGAAGATGCGATAGATATTTGGGGGTAGACAAAAAGCCATGTAAAGATAAAGAGAGTTGCTTGGTTGCTTGCTTTGCTGTTCCTCTCTGCAGTGGTGTAATTAATGCAAATGGGTTTTGGGAAGCGATGCTTGATTATACGCAAAAAAAAGACAGGTTGAACAATGAACTTTATGAAGCTGAAAAGATACTTGAAAACTTTGAGGAATCAAAACTTGAAGAACTCGTTTCAAGGCTCAACAACATCATTTCAATTTCAAGTAACTTGTCTCAGAATGGAATTTTTCTAAACCGAACTGATCCTGGTTGCGATAGATTTGATTCCAGATGCTTTGAGTATTGTCCAAAAATAAATTACTCGACAGAAGAACTGGTAGCTTCAAAAAATGAGCTTGGAGCTTTGAGGGTCCTCTTCCTAAGCTCCGCAGAACAAGAGGAGAGGGCAGTAAAGATTGCACAAAAAACTGCCGAACAAAAGAAATATTTTGAAGAGAGGATAGAGAAGTTTTCTAAATTAAAAGATTCTGTATCGAAGAGGATTCAAAAAATAGTTAATGCATCAGATGAAATATTGAGAAATTTAACTTCACAAGAACTCGTAGATGGAAAGGCAAATCTCTCTGCAATAGGGGATGAGATTTTGGCTCTTGGTAGGGAGGGGGATTATAGGCAGGCATTTGGAAAGGAAGATGAGTTCGAAGCTCTTGCTTCCAACGTGGAAAGGAAAATAGAAGAGTTAAAGTTAAGGTATTCTAATCTAATTAAAAGATATGAGGAGATTTCAAAAAAGTATGCTTCAGAGGCTAGGTTCATCGAACCTGGCTCAGAAATTGAGGAGTTGTACCTCTCAATATCCAAAAGCCTCTCTTCAAGAATAAACAACTCAGAGATAGATATGAAATTGGCGGATATTGATAACCTTGACGCAAAATTAAACAAGATTATTTCAGAGGCGGCATTATCGGGAAAAAGCGTTGAGGCAGGTCAAGTTACTGGTAATTATTGTCCTCTTCCCATTGCTATTCTACTTTTAGGATTTGTTGGAGCATTGTATAGTCTCAGACGCTAACGGTGATGCGAAGGTATGAGCGAACCACTTCTCCTTACTCCTGGTCCAGTGTGGTTGCACCCAAAAATAAGAGAAGCAATGTCAAAACAGATAATATACCATAGAGGAAGAGAGATAGAAGAACTGATAAGTGGTCTTGTTAGTTACATTAAGAAAAACATGAACTGCCAAGATGCCTTTGTGCTTACTGGCTCTGGAACTACCGGTTGGGAATTTGCGTTTGCGAATTTGTGCAAAAAAGACGAGAAGATACTCTGCCTCTCAAACGGACATTTTGGGGAGAAGCTTGCAAAAGCTGCAAGTTATTTCGGAAATGTGATTGGATATAACCTAGAAGCAAACAAAGGATGGAGTTTGGAAAGAGCAAAGGAGAAGATTGATGAAGCTTCTGACGCAACTCTTTTTGCGATGGTTTATAATGAGACAAGCACAGGTGTTGCAAATCACGCAAAGGATGTCTTCTCTTATGCAAAAAATAAAGGGATGATTACTATATGCGATGCTATATCTGCTTGGGGAGCAATGGAACTTGACATGCAGTCCTTTGGCATAGATTTCTGCATAAGTGCTTCCCAAAAGGCACTTGGAGCTTCGCCTGGACTTGCAATTGTAGGAGTCTCTCAGGAAGCCATGGAAAGGGCGCTTTCAAACAAAAGTACCTCATATTACCTTGATATGAAGATACATGCAGAGAATATGAAAAAATTTCAGACCCCTAATACGCCAGCAATAAGCTTAATGTATGGGTTGCAGGCTGCTTTTGAACTTTGTGAAGAAAGAGGAGGAATGAGCGCAAATATTGAGAGACACAGAAGAGGGGGGGAGATGGCAAGACGATTTGTAAAGGATATTGGATATGAGGTCTTTGCCGAAGAAGGATTTTATTCAAATACCATAACTGCATTTTTGCTTGAAAATGCGGATGAGGTGAGACGAAAGTTATACGAAGAGAGGAATATCGTCACTGCGCGAGATTTTGGGGCTTATAGGGGAAGGTTATTTAGAATATGCCACATAGGAAATTTCACAGAAGTGGATTTAGGGAAGGCGTTTGAAGCTATAAGAGAAATTTTAGGAAGATGATTACCACTTTAAAGTCTTTCTATTCTAATTTTAGTTATATGCCGACTATAGTCGTTGCAGATGAAATGGAAGAAGATGTATTAGAAATGCTAAGTGGAGTTGGAAAAATAGTTTATAAACCATCCAACATTGGGGTTGCTTTAACTGATGCAGATGCGCTTGTTGTTAGGAGTGCTACACGAGTAACCAGAGAACTTGTAGAGAATTGCAAAAAACTAAAAGTAGTTGCACGGGCAGGGGTGGGACTTGATAATATTGACATAGAAAGTTGCGAGAAGAAAGGCATAAAGGTATTTAACACTCCCGGTTCCTCAACTGAAGCTGTCGCTGAACTTACAATAGGATTGATGATTTGTGCTTGTAGAAACGTTGGCAAAGCACATTTTGGAATGAAAAATGGAAAGTGGGAAAAGAAAAAGCTAACCGGCTTTGAAATTGAAGGAAAAACTCTTGGAATAATAGGATATGGAAGAATTGGGAAAGCCGTAGCAGAAAAGGCTGTTGCTCTTGGGATGAGAGTGATTGCGTCTGACCCTACTGCAAAAAACGATGCTTATGCAAGAATAGTCTCTTTTCAGGAACTTTTGAAAGAGTCGGACATAATATCATTGCACTGTAACTTAACTGATGCAACAAAAGGAATGATAAATAAAGAGGCAATTGAAATGATGCGAAATGGAGTGGTGATATTAAACCTGGCCCGCGGCGAACTTATAAATGAAGATGCATTGTATGATGGATGCAAATCTGGAAAAATTTATGCTGTCGCTCTTGACGTCTATTCAGCCGAACCTTATAAGGGGAAGTTACTAGAATTAGACAACATTATATTCACTCCCCATATCGGAGCCTCTACTCAAGAAGCTCAAAAAAAAATTGGAGTAGAACTTGTGCATAAATTAAAGCAGGAGTTAGGGTAAACATGCCAACACTGAAGCAGATTAGAGAAAACGCAGAAGAATTCTTTCAAGGACTGACAAAGAGGGGGATGGATACAGACATCATAAAAAAATTGCTTGAAATAGACAAACGATGGAGAAAAGAGAAGGCTGAGCTTGATTTGCTGAGAGCAAAGAAAAACGAATTTTCAAAAATGATTGCTCAAGCAAAGAGCAAGGGTGAAATAATAGAAAAAGAGCTTGAACTGATGAAGAAGAATTCTGAAGAGATAACTCAACTTGAAAGAGAGATTAGGACAATAGAATCAAAAATAGAGGAAATTTTACTTCTTATTCCGAATATGCCTCATAACAGCGTCCCTCTGGGAAATAGCTCTGAAGAAAATGTGGTTGTAAGGGAGGGACCTCAAAAACCAAAAAAGGATTCAAAAAGCGTTGTCCCACACTATGACTTACTCACAAAACATAGGCTTATCGACTTTGAAAGAGGAGCAAAGTTAGCTGGACACCGGTTTGCTTTTCTTAGAGGGAAGATAGCGCGTCTGGAAAGGGCTCTTTCTAATTTTATGGTGGAATGTGCAGTTGGCAGAGGATACACTGAGTATTGGGTTCCATATCTTGTTGGAAAAAAAGCAATGATTGGAAGTGGACACCTTCCAAAGTTTTCTAAGGAAGTTTATAAGTGTAGCGAAGATGAGCTTTATCTCATTCCCACGGCAGAAGTACCACTTGTCAATCTCTTTGCCGATGAAATTTTAGATGAAGAGGATTTGCCAGTTAAGATATGCGCATTTAGTCCATGTTTCAGAAGAGAAGCGGGAGAGTACCAAAAGGACATAAAAGGTTTCATTCGCCAACACCAGTTTGACAAGGTTGAGTTAGTAAAATTCTGCTTGCCGGATGAATCTTACAAGGAATTAGAAAGCATGGTGAAAGATGCTGAGTCTGTTTTGCAAAGGCTCGGATTACCTTATAGAGTTGTTGAGCTTTGTACCGGCGATTTAGGCTTTGCATCTGCAAAAACTTATGATTTGGAAGTTTGGATTCCGTCTCAGGACAAATATAGAGAGGTATCATCTTGTTCAAACTGCACTGACTTTCAGTCAATAAGAGCTAATATCAAGTTTTGGAGAAAGGGAAAGCCGGAATATGTTCACACTTTAAATGGAAGTGGAATTGCAGTTGGAAGGACGCTTGTTGCACTAGTCGAAAATTTTCAGGATGAGGATGGAATTGATATTCCAAAACCGTTGCAGGATTTTATGCAGTGCGAAAGAATAGAATGGGAATAATTGGGTGCTTGGCCTTATGAGCACAAAAGATAGGTGGTCGGGCAGTTTAGAGTTTATAATTGCTGCGATAGGTTCTGCTGTTGGTATCGGCAACATTTGGAGATTTCCATATATAATGGGACAGAATGGAATGTTGGCATTTTTAGTTCCATACACAGTCTGCTTGATTGTGATTGGAGTGCCACTGCTTATGCTTGAGATAGGAGCTGGGCTGTATTTTAGGGTCTCTTATTTAGAAGTTTTAAAGAAGATTGGGTTCCCCCAGAGCCTTGGAATTTTTACACTTTTGGTAGTGTTCTTTATTTTGAGCTATTACGTCGTTATTACAAGCTGGATGTTGTTTTATGCATTCGGTTTTTTTACTGGTCTAGACGTGAATTTTGGGATTATATCAGGAAGTTATATATCTGTCCCATTTTTCCTTGCGACTATCTTTCTCCTTTACGTAGTGATGTCACTTGGAATAAAAAAAGGAATTGAGCCAGCTGTCATGGTGTTTGTTCCTATTCTCGCTTTGCTATTAGTGGTGATAACCGCATATATGTTGATAATGATGCCTCAGACCATAGAGAAAACGCTTGAAAAAATTGAATTGGATATGGAATATTTTATGAGTCCTCGAACGTGGCTTTTTGCTTCTGCTCAAGTAGTATTTTCACTTTCGATAGGCATGGGATTGATGCTTACTTATGGTGCCTATGTAAAGGATAGATTAGACCTAAAAAAGTCTGCGCTGACGATATGTTTAGGAGACTTGACAGTATCACTTCTTTCAGTGTTTATAATATTTCCACTTGCATTCCTATCTGGTACTTCGATAGAAGAAGGAGCACTTTTATCAATGGAAGCGCTTCCAGTCATTTTTGGAATGATGCCGTTTGGTAAATTTGTGGGAGGTATTTTTTTTCTTCTTGTATTTATAGCAGCATTTACTTCGGCAATTTCCATGGCCGAGATGGGTATTCACTCGTTTGATAGTAAACTGAAACTTTCAAGACAGAAAGCGGTCGAGTATTTTCTTCTTGCACTTTTGTTAGTGAGTAGTGTAGTGCTATTGAGTTATTCGCCTCTCAACTTATCACTGTTTGGAAAACCTATCCTGGACTTATTTGATGTTATATTTGGCACAATGCTTTCGCCTTTGTCCGCATTTTTAGTTTTGGTTGCGCTAGCTCATTATTGGGATATAAAAAGGTTCTTACTGCTGGCAGGAATAATGAATAGAACTCTGTCGAGAATACTTGAGTATATTCTAAAATGGGTCTCTCCGGCTATTCTTATACTGCTTTTTAGTTACGGGATTACTCATTAAAAGCCGAAAATCTTTTTACATAGTCATAAACCGCTTCTGATACTATAGCCCCATGCCCTACTGCTACAGGAGCTTGCTTTACTCCTCCAGTTAAATCCCCTATTGCAAAAACTCCACCAATGTTGGTTTGCATTCGAGAATCAACCTCTACGTAACCTGCTTCAGAAAGCTTTGCTCCAAGGGATTTTGCCAATGAGTTGGCGGGGTCAAAGCCTATGTTTATGAAAACACCATCTACAGGTAAGGTCTTTTCGGTATTTGATTTTGTGTCAAAAAAAACGATACGCTCAACCCTTTTGCTTCCTTCTATACGCTTTACTTCTGCATTGAGAATAAAATTTGCTCCTAGATTTTTGACTTCTTCTATCAAGAGTTTATCTCCAGCTCGAAACTCATCTCTTCTGTGGATTATGTAGACTTTACTTGCGTAGTCTAAGAGAAGACGTGCGGAAGTAAACGCAGAATCTCCACCTCCAACGACTGCCACGACCTTTTCACTAAAGAATGCGGCATCGCATATGGCGCAATATGAAACGCCACGACTTGCAAATTCCTTTTCTCCGGGGACCCCAAGGTGTCTGTATGAAGCGCCTGTTGCTAGAACTACTGACTTTGAGAGGTAGGTGTTTTTGTCATTTCCAATCAGAATAAAACTCTTATTCTCCTTTTTTATGTCAAGTATCTGCGCTTGAACGTAGATTGCACCAAGGTCAGTTGCTTGAAATAGCATCTTTTCACCAAGCTCCGGGCCAGAAATCCTCCTAAAGCCGGGAAAGTTCTCAATGCGGTCTGTCAGAGCCAACGCGCCTCCGGGCAATTTTGATTCAAACAAGATTGTTGAAAGCTTTTTTCTTACGCAATAAATCGCTGCAGTTAATCCTGCGGGTCCAGCACCGACTATTGCTACATCATAAAGTTTTAATTTGTTCATGCACCCATCACCCTTTATTTAAACAACCATGGAAGAAAATTTAGGAGAAAAGCAGCAGTCACGCCGGCTGTTATGGCGTTTACTATCCTCTTGTCGTTTACTGAGAGTTCAAATATTCTTTGTCCATCAAAAAAAGGAAGAGGGAGAAGATTTACAACTCCAACTATGAAATTTAGGAGAAAGAGGAGAGCAATGGTTGAATAGATAAAGTTCAAACTTTCAAAGCCATCCTTCCAAACAAATCTCCAACCTATGCCGTGATTAGAGAGCGGAACATAGAGAACGCCCAGTCTTCCATTTTCGTCTGCAATTAAGGTTTTTTCTCCTTTGTCTGTCAAGAGCCTAACTTTTTGACCTGCTGAGAACTTTGGTAGTTCAAAATTTTCAGAGATTGGCTGCGAATCAATAGCCCTTATTATGGCGCCACTTTCAAGTTCAGAATTTCCTGAAAGTATGTACAAAGCGGGCTGTCGTAAGTCTGAACTCAAGATTACAAAAATGGATAAAATGAAAAAGGAGAATATGCTGAAAACAAAATTTGCAGCTGAACCGGCTATAAGAACTCTCTTTTGCGTTAGGTTATCAGCTGACAAGAGTTCACTTTCGTTTGGTTCTATAAATGCCCCTACCGGGATTATTCCAAACAGAACAAGACCGGCTGAATCGACCCGTATTTTAGAAACCCTTGAAAGAATCCCGTGAGCAGTCTCGTGAACAAAAAGAAGAACAAGAAGAGCTATGATTCCTTCCCACAGGGGGAGATTTATGCCGGGAAGAAGGAGGGATGCTCCCGGTTCCATCACTTTGATGCGGAGGTCTGAATTAAAAATAAATCTTAAGACAGCAATGGAGATTGTAAGAGAATAGTAAAAAAGCCCAATAAGCGAAAAAATTGCAAATCCACCAACAAAAATAATAAGCGCTGAAAGGTAGATGAAAGTTTCATCTCCAATCAGTCCCTTACTTTTTTCTTTGCTTACTGCTATGAGGTCGATCCCTGAGATGAGTGACGAAGCCAGTGGTAGGATGTGGGGAATAGCAAACAAAAAGAACAGTAGAATAATGAATAATGAAAGGGGGATAACTATAGCGTAATATTTGATGTTCTTTTTCAAATCTGGGAAGAGGAAGATGGAAAAAAGCCCGAACCCAAAGACTAAACCAGAATCTGCAAAAAACTTCCATAAAGTTGGAGAAAGTCTCGCAATTTTATCGAGGTAATCCACCCCCCTTTGGGTTCTGAGAAGCATTAGACCTCCAAATCCTGAAATATTCCAAATTGATTGGAGGATGGTTCCTGCACACGTAAGTGAAATGACCGCTAGGATAAATTTGATGATTGAGTTAAGTTCAACGTTCAGCAATAGGATTAGAAGAAACAATGTAGCGATGAAGATTAATGCGGTTAAAGTGATACGCTTGTTTAGTTTTATCATGAAAAAATATTGGAAAGAGAAAATATAAAGCTGATTGAGTTAAGGATATAGTTGTTGCCTTGAAACGGGGTGATGTCCGTGACTGAATGCGAGATGTGTGGAGGTGAAGGGGCAGGATATCTTATTTTAGTGGAAGGTGCAAAACTTTTTGTTTGTCAACAATGTTCAACTCTGGGGAAAATATTAAGCAGGCCGTCAGTTGAAAGGAGAGAGAAAAACACATTCCAACCAGCGCCTAAAACTGAAGTTGAGATTGTCGACGATTACGCAAAAAGAATAAGAGAGGCTCGGGAAAAAATGGGGCTTTCCGTTTCGGTTGTAGCGGAGAGGATAAATGAGAAAGAGTCTTTTTTAAAAAAAATAGAAAGTGGGAGTGCTCTTCCGCCACAAAAGCTTGCTCGCAAATTAGAGCGCGAACTCAGTATAAAGTTATTGGAAGAAGTGACCGAATCAGTTACTTTATCAAAGAATTCAAAATCGGTGGATGAAGGGGTAACGCTGTGGGACATTTTTGAAAAAGATAAAAAAAGAAAAGAGGGGGGCCAATTTTAATGGGTGCTGAGATAGGACAACTAATTGAAGGAAGAAAAGTCTCTCTCAATGAGATTTCTGGAAGGATATTTGCTGTCGATGCCTACAACGCCATTTATCAATTTCTTTCATCTACCAGACAAGCTGATGGAACCCCCCTTATGAACTCTGAAGGGAAAGTAACAGGACATCTTGCAGGAATATTTTACAGGAACTCAAAACTCATCGAAAATGGTATTCGAGTAGTTTATGTTTTCGATGGCAGGCCCCCAGATTTTAAGGAGAGGACGATGGAAGAAAGGAGAAAGGTGAGAGAAGAGGCTGAAGAAAATTGGAAAGACGCTATTGAAAGGGGGGAGGTAGATGAAGCAAGAAAATATGCCCAGGCAGCAAACGAATTAACTAAAGAAATGGTAGAGGACTCAAAAAAACTGTTGGAGTATATGGGAATCCCTTTTATACAAGCACCCTCAGAAGGCGAGGCACAGGCAGCAGAGATGGCAAGAAACGGGTTGGTTTATGCGGTGGCGTCTCAGGACGCAGATTCCCTTCTCTTTGGAGCTCCCCGGCTACTGCGAAACTTATCAATAACCGGTAGGAGAAAGGTTCCACGAAAAGATGAGTATGTCTTGGTAGAGCCTGAAGTCGTTGAACTTGAAGAGATACTAAGAAAGAATGGCTTAAGTAGGAAAAAGCTTATCTGGCTTGGAATCCTTGTTGGCACTGACTTTAATAAAGGTATAAAGGGAATCGGTGTAAAGAAGGGACTTAAGATAGTTAGACAATCCGAAAGCCTTGAAAAAGTAAAGACGTATGTGGAGAGAGAACTTAAAGCTTCATTTGATGAGGACGTATTTGCAATTG
Organism: Candidatus Anstonellales archaeon; assembly: GCA_038869735.1. Taxonomy (NCBI): domain Archaea; kingdom Nanobdellati; phylum Microcaldota; class Candidatus Micrarchaeia; order Candidatus Anstonellales; species Candidatus Anstonellales archaeon. The sequence continues at coordinate 84,909 of JAWCQO010000001.1, forward strand.
AAAACTTCTTTCTAAATCCACCCGTAATTAAGGAGATTGAGCTCAAGTTTGGGGTAGCAGATAGAGACAACCTTGAGAAGTTTCTCTGTGAAAAGCATGACTTCTCTCCTGAAAGAGTTAGGAAAACGGCAGAATCACTTATAAAGAGTCAGCAGATTAAAGGTAAACAAACCGAATTGAGCGGCTGGTTTGAATGAGACTTATCACGCATACTGATTTTGACGGTGTGATCTGTGCCGTCTTGATTACTTGCGTAGAAGTTGTGGATGAGATATTGTTTTTAGATCCTGCAACCATACAGGAGAAAAAAATACGTGTAACCGAAAACGACATAATTGCTGACCTTCCATTTCATCCAAAATGCGGGCTTTGGTTTGACCATCATGCAACAAGTAAGCCACCTGAAGGAACTGAAATTAGAGGAAGCTTTTCACTAAAAAAAAGTGCGGCAAGAGTTGTTTACGAATATTATGAAAATCCTTATCTTGAACGTTACCAAGAAGTTGTGGATTGGGCAGATAGGATAGATTCAGGAGAGATAACCCCTCAAGAGGCAATTAATCCTAGTGGGTGGAGGCTCTTATCAGAAACGCTTGAGAGTGATGCAGAAAAAAAAGTTGATGATGAATATAGGTGGCATGTCATCGAATGGATAAGAAAAGGTGAGAGTATAGAAAAAATCCTTGAAAGGAGGGAGGTAAAAAAAAGAACCGAAGCTGCATTAAAAGATTTGAAAGATTTTTTGGAGATGGTAAAAAAAATCGGGAGAATGGAGGGTTCAGTATCCATTGTTGATATGCGAGGGTTAGAAAAAGTGCCTAAAGGAAACAATTTTTTGATTTACGTAGCATTCCCAAGTTCACTAGTTTCAGTAAGAATATATGACAACAGAACTAATAAGGATGTAATAGACATTAATGTTGGGAGGAATACATTTAATCGTGCCTCTAAGATAGATATAGGTGCATTGATGAAGGAGTATGGGGGAGGAGGACATCCGATGTGTGGAGGGACCCACCTAAAAAAAGAAGATGCTGACAAAAAGATAAAGGAGATTTTGGAGAGGTTGCAGGAATAGTCAATATCCAAGGTCGCTTATTATTCTCGAACTTTTGTAAAGAGATTCGTCCATATGTTCCTTTATTTTTATTATTCTATAGTCTCGTTTAGGCGGTACAAAGGGTTCTTGGTCATAACCAAAAATGATAACATCAGGAGAGACAAAATTTAACGTAGAAAGTCTATCTTCAACTCCCGCAATTGCAAAATCTACATATTTAATAGATTCGACCATTTTTTTTCTATATTCTTGTGGGTGAAGGAGCTTGCCTTTTGTTTTCATCACAAAATCGTCTGTTGAGACAACAACCACTAGAAAATCACAATATTCTTTTGCTTTCTCAAGAGTAAACACATGGCCTAAATGCAAAACGTCAAAGGCACCACCGGTCATTCCTACTATTATCTGCTTGCGCACTTCAGGCGGAAGAGGAGGGGATTTTCCTTCAAGGAATATGCGAAATTGCTTTTTTATTAACTCTTTTTCCACAATCATGGGTCAACCCTGTTTATCAGACGTGGAAAGGGAATAGCGTCTCGTATGTGATCTAGATTAAGCATCCATTTTATAAGTCGCTCTATGCCTAATCCAAATCCTGAATGAGGTATGCTTCCGTATCTTCGAAGGTCGATGTACCACTGATAATCTGCGGCATTGAGTTTTTCTTCATTTATTCTTTTGAGAAGTTCTTCTAAATCCCATATTCTTTCGCTTCCACCAATTAGCTCTCCGTGGCCATCAGGAGCATACATGTCATCACAGAGAACATAGCCGGGATTTTGTGGGTCTTCCCGCATATAAAATGACTTTATCTTCTTTGGGAAGTGGGTTACAAAAATGGGTTTCTCTTCGCCTTTTGTAAGGAGACTTTCTTCATCCGAACCGAAGTCTTGATCTTGATTCATGTGCCCCCCTCGTTTGTTTACTAAGCTTACTGCTTCCTTGTGAGTCATTCTTTTGAATGGAGCCTTCACTTTTAGGAGACGTTCAGGGTCTTGATCTAATGATTTGATGATATCAACATCTTGGTATCCGAATTTTTGGCATACATATTCTATCATTTTTTCTTGGAGCTCCATATTCATTTTATGGTCATAAAATGCTATTTCAGGTTCAAGATGCCAATATTCAGTGAGGTGTTTTGTGGTCCTTGAAGGCTCAGCTCTAAATGAAGGAGCAAGAACATATACCTTCTCAAGAGAAGCGATATATGCTTCAGCATACAGCTGAGAAGATTGAGTTAGATATGCTTTTTTTCCAAAATAATCCAAAGGAAATAGTGTGCTTCCGCCTTCACATCCTACGCGTGTTATTATTGGGGGTGCAACTTCCCAGAAACCTTCTTGGAATAAAAATTCTCTAAGGTATGAGACAATTTTCGCTCGCGCCTTCATGATGGCTGTAAGTTTTCGTGATCTGAGCCAGAGGTGTCGCGTATCTAGGAGAAATTCTACTGATTGATCTTTTGCTATTGGGAAGGGTTCGCCTTTGTGGACTAACCTTACATCTGTAGCAGATATTTCGTATCCTCCAGGAGCTCTTTTATCTTCTTTTACTACCCCTTCAATAAGAATTGACGATTCAATAAAGAGGTCGTTTGAAGCACGCCAAGCTCCTTCTCCTACTGAATCCTTTTTTATTGCACACTGGATTATTCCACTGCTGTCTCTTACAACAACAAAGGAGACGCCACCTGAGGCTCTTTGCCTATAGACCCATCCACGAATTTTTACTCTTTGGCCCGTATGATGTCCTTCTTGAATTTGGCTTATCTGCACAAATCTATCCTTGATGGGGTCCATTCCTTTTCACCAGAGCACCGTTATGATTTGAAAAAAATAAAATTAAATATGATTGCAAAGACCCTATTCGCGCAAGTTTTTTTGTAACCTTTTGATAAGAATAGACTTTCTTTTTCCTTCTTGCAGAACAAGGGACAGGACTTCATCTATTCTTGATACTGGATGTATTTTAAGTGATTTTTTTGCGGTTTCTGAGAGGAATATCCCTTCTGAATTTGCCGTGGGTACGATTACATGTTCTATTCCTGACTCGAATGCGGCTTCGCACTTGGCATTAACGCCACCTACGGGCAGCACTTCTCCTCTCACAGATAGCGAACCTGTCATTGCAAAGTTTTGCTTTACCCCTATACTCTCGAGAGCCGAAATAACTGCAACCGCAACAGAGATTGAGGCTGAATCTCCTTCGACTCCTTCGTATGTCTGCAAAAACTGAACGTGGATATCGTAATTATAGACATTTTTTCCTATGTGTTTTTTTATTATCGCAGAAACGTTCGAGATGGCTTCCTTTGCAATTTCCCCTAGCTTTCCCGTTGCTATTATTTTTCCTTCGTTTTTGGAGGATGCAGGAGTGACTTCTGCAACTATGGGAAGGACAATCCCGCTTGCTCCTTCTCCCATGACCGCCAACCCATTGACCTTTCCAATTTTTTCACCATGCGATACAAATATTCGATAATCTTTTTTGTACTCTATGCTTCGTGTAGATATCTGTTGCTCAAGCGTTTGGGCAACGGCACGGGCCTTTCTTATGTGAGTGGCGTCAACGAGGGAAGCTCCTTCTTCTCTTGCTATATCTCCTGCCGCGCGTATGAGACCTCCAAGCTCCCTGAGATTGAGTGAGAGGTGTTTTTTTCTAAAGGAGCGTTTTCTTGCTTCGGCTATTATTTCTTCGACAGCATCACGCGTAAAGTGAGGAATTTTGCCGTCTTTTTTTACTTCTTGGGCAACAAAGCGTGCAAACTTATTTTCTGTCTCCTCGCAATCCGGGATAGACTCTTCCACATATATTTCGTATCCATTACCGCGTATACGGGAGCGGAGAGCTGGATGCATTCCTGCAAGGTCGTGGATATTTCCTGCTGCTACAAGCACAAAGTCGCACGGAACGGGCTCTGTTTTTACTATTGCTCCGCTTGATTGCTCTGACTGTCCAGTTATAGGAAACTGCTTTTCTTGCATAGCGGTTAGGATATCCTGTTGAGATTTCATGCTCATTGAGGCAATCTCATCTATGAATAGGACGCCCTTATTGGCCTTATGTATTGCGCCCGCTTCAACTCGAAGATGCGCAGGAGTTCCAAGTCCTCCTGATTGAAGTGGGTCATGTTTTACATCGCCAAAAAGCGCCCCTGCTTTTGAACCAGTAGCATCAACGAAAGGGGCTGTTTTCATTCCTGAATTGTCTACTATTAACTTTGGTTCTGAGAGTCCATCGGAAAATCCCATCCTCCTACCTATCTGACTCGTAAATCGCCATATGAAAAAGAGGATTGCAACTCCAATAAGAAGAGCGAGTGAGAACCAACGATTTTTTTCTGAAAAGCCATCTGTGGCATATATAAAAACTATGGAAAGAAGAAGGAGGCCGACAAGGAGTATTGTTGGAGAAACGCCACTACTTTCAAGTTGATGCTTTCTTTTTGAGTACTCCACTATTCTCCGTCCGTAGCCTTTTTCTTTTGGTTGGGTGTAAAAGCCCAATCGGTTGCGTTTTGGCTTTGCTGGCAAGAAATTATTATCAGGACCCATTTGTTCGTAGATGGATTGTGTTTTATGGTTATAGATTTCTTGGAGGAAAGGGTCTTGTCTTATCTCCTCTTGCGAAGGGTTTGTCTTAACCACACGGACTAAGGGCCTATTTTCGTCATTTGGATTGGGATAGACAAGAACGTCTTCAAGCGTTTCTGCAGGCATTATCTCTGCCATTGCCTGCGCAAGCATGCTTTTTCCTGTGCCCGGAGGCCCTATAAGAAGAACGTTTCGTCTTTGAGCTGCTGCTTTTTTAATAATTTTTACGGCGGCATCCTGTCCTATGACCTGGTCTATTAATTTCTCCGGAACCGGAAGTTCTTCTGTGGATTTAAACTGCATCATAGTGGACCATACCTAATTACTAATCTTTTAATGTTATATATACTGCAATGAAGGCTATTATAAGAAAGACAACAAAGAGTGGAACGACTATAGTAGCGCTTGAGACAAGCACCTGTCCCATCTCATAGGTAGCTTGTATTGTGTTCTGTATCAGGTTGCTGCGTTCATAATTTTCTTCTTGGTTTTTGATTATGTGTGTCTTTTGTTCAAATTCGATTAATAAGTTTTTATCTTCTTGCGACTGTATTCTATATGTGTAAGAGCCAGCACCCTTTGCCTTAAAATTAATATACCCCGCATTGTCGGTTACAAGCGTGAGATTTTCAGTTGGACCTTCTATAAAAACCACAATCCCGCGAGCTGGCTTGCCGTCATCCGTAAAAAACCTAACGTAGACGGAGGACTCTTGGCTTACAAGTAAAGGGGCGTTGATGTTGTAAGCAAACAGTATGGCACCAAGAATCAAGAACAGAAGAGGTGGAATAATCTTGAGCATAGATCTATCCCTTATTTATATTCTTATTTATTAAATTTATATCAAATTTGTATGTCTGAAGATGTTCTATTTATTTCTGGTGATACGACTTTTTAAGTATTTCAGAAGTTTTGAATATCAGAATTTTTGAATAATCGTCTGTGTTCGAGCATTATGCACCTATCCTGTATGAAAGGGATGCCAGCATCTTTGGCTATTTCTTCTGCCTCAGCATTTTTTATTCCCAGCTGAAGCCACAGTAACCGTGGGGTGAGCTTTAAAGCTTCTCTTGCTATTTGCGGGCACTCTTGTGAAGGCCTAAAAACATTCACTATATCGGGAGAGAAAGAGAGAGCAGAGAGGCTGGGATAAGCAGTCTCCCCAAGAATTTCTTTTTGGTTTGGGTTGATTGGGATTATCCTGTAGCCGTTGTCTTGGAGATATTTTGGAATCCTGTGTGCCTCTTTTTGAGGATTTGAAGAGCAGCCGACTACGGCTATCGTCTTGGAAATAGATAGGAGCAATCTTAGTTCTTCATCTGAAACCGTATGTATCACTAAAACCATTTAGTTTTGAGTTAAGATTTTTTAATAGGAAGGATAAAAACTTGTGTAAGCAGGGGTGGCGGAGCCTGGTCAAACGCGTCAGACTCAAGACCAAACAGAGTTCGTGCGACATCTGATGGCTTAGGCCTTCGCAGGTTCGAATCAGTTTTCCAAAAAGACTTTCCAAAGAGAATCCTGCCCCCTGCATTTTAATCAATGAATTGATCAAGAAGTCTTCTTGGTTTGATATCGAGTGTTGGTGAGAAGTGAAGGATGAATAAATAGAAAGTCAGCAAGCGTTGTGCTACTATGAGACGTTTTATTTTAAGAGAGATAGGAAGTCTTGATAAGAATGTTATTATTCTTGGCATAGTTAGCTTTTTCAATGATATTGCAAGCGAGATGGTTTTTTCTCTGCTTCCGGTTTTTATGAGCAATGTATTGCTTTTAGACAAGCATGTGATTGGGCTTATTGAAGGGATGGCAGAATCTTCAAGCAGTCTATTCAAGATAATCTCTGGGAGATTAGCTATGAAGGCAAAAAGGCAATTTATTGGTCTGGGGTATGTGATTTCTACTTTGTGTAAACCACTATTTGCACTTGCAAATTCATGGTGGCTCCTCTTTCTTGTTAGATTTGCGGATAGAGCAGGAAAAGGAATTCGCACGCCTCCACGAGACGCTTTAATAGCTGACCTTACGAAGAGAGAGATGCGAGGAAAGGCTTTTGGACTTCACCGTGCAATGGATACGCTGGGAGCGCTGTTTGGACCGCTTTTTGCGTTTTTTCTTGTTGGAGCTTTCTCACTTTCTTATTACGAGGTATTCTTGCTTGCGGTTCTTCCTGCGGGTATTGCTGTAGCAGTGTTTTATTTCTTTGTTGAGGACAAAGAAACTCAAAAGAAGATAGAAGTAGAGAGCGGAGGGGGATATGATCCACTAATTGAGAAACATAATTCCAGATTATTTTTGCTTGCTACAAGTCTATTTGCTATTGGCAATTTCAGTTTTGCATTTGTGCTTATAAGAGCTAATGAAATAGGAGTAGATGCACAATATGTTCCCCTTGTTTATCTTTTGTTCAATGCTTGTTATGTTCTCTTTTCAATTCCATTTGGCGCTTTTGCCGATAAGGTAGGAAGCCGAAAAGCGTTACAGTTATCTTACGCAATATTCGGAATAACTTTTTTTGGCTTTGGGTTTACGCATAGTGTGAGTGAATTTATTGTCATTTTATGTCTTTATGGAGCTGCCTTTGCTGGAGTGGAAACGCTGCAAAGAGTTGTTGGGAGTAAGGTTGTGGAAAGCAAAATGAGAGTAACTCTTTTTGGTAACTATCAGGGGATGGGTGGTTTTTTGGCATTTTTTGCAAGCTTTTTTGCAGGGTTATTGTGGGAAACATATGGACCACAGTCTGCATTTTTCTTTGGCGGTGCTAGTAGTATTGTTGCTGCAATAATCCTCTTCCGGATGAAAAGCATAATGGTTCGGTATAAAAAAGATTCAGTATAAAAAAGACGCTAGAATAATCATTTTCTAACCAATTTAAGAAAGTTTGAATAGATTTCTGAACCATATTGGGTATGTTCCACTTCAGGATGGAAAAGACAGCCGTATATGGGTCGGGATGCTGATTTGAAAGCATGATTTGAGCAATCCTTTGAGTGAGCAAGGATTTTGAATCCTGGAGTATTGACGACTTCATCGTTATGTGATGCCCAGACTATAAATGAATCTGGTAGGCCTTCAAAAAGCTCGTCATGTTCATCTATTATTAGTTCCACTCTTCCATATTCTGGTCCTCTTGCCGGCCTAGCTTCTCCTCCAAAATGCATCCCTATAAATTGTTGTCCCGCGCATATCCCCAAGATAGGGCCCTCAAACTTCTGCAAATACTCTCCGGCGTTTCCGGTTTCTTTAGCGCCCAGACCTATTCTTAGTGCACCGCCTGAAAAGATTAGAGCATCGGCTCCCCTCACTTCATTGTAGGGAGTTGTAAGAGGGATTATCTTTGAAGAAACACCAAGATAACGGAGAGTCCTCTGAATTCGGTGCGTCCACTGAGAACCAAAATCTGCTATTAAGATCTCCATTGTTCTCACTCCCATTCTATTGTTGCCGGTGGTTTTGAAGTGACGTCATAAAGAACCCTGTTTACGTGGTCCTTTAAGGAACGCGTTATTCTATCAGTTATGGATTCCAAGACTTCGTGGGGGATTTTTGATGCTTTTGCAGTCATACCATCTACGCTGTCTACCGCTCTGATTGCTATAGTATATTTGTATGCCCGCGCGTCCCCGAGAACTCCGACGGTCTTGACAGGCAGGAGTATTGAAAAATATTGCCATGGCAGAGACATTTTTCCACTCAATGATGCTGCTCTGATTTCCTCTTCTACAATAGCTGACGCTTCGCGTACTATACTCACCTTTTCTGGAGTGACCTCTCCTATTATTCTAACTGCAAGTCCGGGTCCAGGGAAGGGTTGGCGATAGATAAATTCTTTGGGGATGCCAAGCTCACGCGCAACTTCTCTTACCTCGTCCTTATAAAGCTCTCTGAGAGGCTCACACAACTCCAATTTCATATTTTGAGGAAGTCCCCCGACGTTATGATGGGACTTTATTTTATCTCGCATTCCCCCGCCGGACTCTATCCAATCGGGAGCAATTGTACCTTGGATAAGAAATTTAGCGTTGGATAAAGATGCTTCCTGCTCGAAGATTTCTATAAAGTTTTTTCCGATAACTTTGCGTTTTTCTTCAGGATCAACAACATTAAAAAGGGAAGAAAGAAATTTATCTGAGGCATCTATAATTTTGAGCGGCAGGCCTACTGCTCTTGCAGCGTTTCTTACTTCATCTGCTTCATTCTTTCTCATAAGACCCGTATCAACAAAAACGCAGGATAGCTGAGAGGAGATAGCGTAGTAAGCAAGAGTTGCAGCTACTATGCTGTCCACGCCACCTGAAACGGCAACTATTGCGCGATCAGAGGCAATAGTTTTCTTGATTTCTTCTTTAGCTGTTTTTATAAAATCTTTTGGCTCAAACGGCATAGTATATTTTTTTGAAAAATGTATTTAAAAGAGATGTCATAAGTAGTATGCATAAGTTCTGCTTAGAATTGACGAAAGGGATTAGGTATTTTAAAACTATTCAGCAATAAATCAGATATGTTGGATATCAGGGAAATACAAGGCCTTGCGTCTTCATATAGAAAACCAACTATTGGAGTTATCGGCTCTCATTCTGCGCTGGAGGTTTGCGATGGCGCAAAGGAGGAAAAAATAAGGAACATAGTACTCTGCAAAAGAGGGAGAGAGAAGACTTACGCCAAATATTATCTAGCAAGAAAAGAGGGAGGAAGGGAAGTCGGTTGCGTTGACGAGGTCATGATATTTGAAGAATGGAGCGACATAGCAAAAAAGGAAACGGTGGCTGAGCTGGTGAAGCGGCAGTGCATTTTTGTTCCAAATCGCTCTTTTTCCGTATATGTTGGTTATGAGAATATTGAGGAAAAGTTTAGGGTACCCATCTTTGGAAATAGGAGGTTATTGAGAGCAGAGGAGAGAACCGAAAAAAAGAACCAGAGATGGCTTTTGGAAAAAGCTGGAATTCCTGTGCCGGAGGTTGTCAAGAAACCAGAGAACATTGAAAGGCTTTCTATAGTTAAAGCTCAGCAGGCAGAAAGAAGTTATGAGCGTGCTTTCTTTTTTGTTTCTAGTTATGAAGAATATAAAAAGAAGGTTGGAGAGTTAGAAGAACAGGGGATATGCACAAAAAAAGGCATTGAAGAAGCATTGATTGAGGAGGTTGTTCTTGGAGCTCACTTTAATTTCAATTTTTTTTACTCCCCCATTAGAAAGAGGCTTGAGCTATTAGGGATTGATATGAGAAGGCAGACAAGTCTTGACGGAATTTTGAGGCTCCCTGCTTGGGAACAGATGGAAATTGCAAGAACCGTGAGAACCGAAAATATTGAAGTGGGGCATGTAGCTTGTACACTAAGAGAAAGCCTCCTTGAAAAGGTCTTTGATATTGGAGAGAGATTGCTTGAGGTTTGTAAAGAGCAGTATCCGCCGGGGATCATTGGTGCGTTTGCGATGCAGGGAGCAGTTGTACCTAGAAAGAAATCTGAAGAAATAGTTATATTCGACATTTCATTTAGAATGCCTGGTTCTCCCGGAATAAGGTTTACACCTTATCCACAGTATCTTTATAGAGAAGGGATAAGTTGTGGAAGAAGAGTAGCAAGGGAGATAAGTTGGGCTCACAGAGAGGGAAGACTAGATGAGTTAGTCACGTGATTTTATGATTAAGAAAGAGGCTATTGATAGCATTATAGAGGATTACAAGCCGAAGGATATCAAAATTGCTACCCTATGCTCACATTGCGCGCTTCAAGTATTTCACGGTGCAAGAAGCGAAGGAATAAAGACTATTGGGATTTGTACACCAGAAAGAAAAAAAATATATGATGCTTTTGCATTGGCAAAGCCGGATGAGTACATACTCATCGATGACCCGAAAAATCTGCTTTCAAGCGGAATAGATGATGAATTGATAGGAAAAAACGCAATCTTAGTTCCGCATGGTTCTCTTGTTGAGTATGGAGGAGAGGAGATAGAAAACTTCAAAGCGCCTATTCTTGGGAATAGGAAGTCGCTTGTCTGGGAGAGAGACAGAATAAAGATGTTTGAGTGGATGCGGGAAGCGCGCATCCAAACTCCGCGGCTTCTTAGACCCGAAGAAATAGATAGGCCATGTATTGTAAAGTTTTCTGGGGCAAAGGGAGGGAGGGGGTACATTGCAGTTAACTCTCCCGAAGAATTTGAAAGAAAGGTTAACAAAAAAGAAGGTGTTATAATACAGGAATATCTGGCAGGAGTAAGGTTTTATCCTCACTTCTTTTATACTCCTCTTTCAAGGGAAGGCTACCGGGCTGGAGAAGGAAGTGTTGAGCTTATAGGCATAGATAGAAGGTATGAGAGCAATGTAGATGAGATTTATAGACCACTTTCTACTGGAATGGACATAAAGCCAAGCTTTACGGTTGTTGGAAACGAACCGGTGGTTGTGAGGGAAAGCCTCTTGAATGAGATATTTGAGATTGGAAAGAACGTTATAGAGGCAGCAGAACGTTTATTTGGAGGGATCCCCGGACCATTTTGTGTAGAGACAGTTTGCGATGAGAATCTGCAGTTTTATGCGTTTGAGATATCTTCAAGAATTGTGGCAGGAACAAATCTTTATCCTGAAGGCTCGCATTATACCGTATATAATTACCCAGAATGGATGAGTATGGGAAGGAGAATTGCAAGAGAAATAAGGATAGCTATTGCAAAAGAAAAACTCCATAAAATAGTTTACTGAAATTGCCAAGTTAAATGGCAAGGGACGTTAGTTTTTCAGCTTTATCATATGAATTAAAAAAGTAAAAATGTGAAGTTCATGTGGTTGATTTGAATGGACGCTGAAGAGGAAAAGGGCGAAAGGATAGCTGAGAAGGCTGTGAAAGAAGGAGGGGTTCAAGCTATCTTATATTATGACATCCACGGCACTTCACCGGAGGCATTGCGGAATATAATGGTTGGTTTTGTTGGTAAGCTTTTGGCCGAAGAAGGCGTTTTGTACTCTTATGGCAAGATTGAGGCCCCCCAAAAGGATAGTGAAACCGAAAACTATTACACTTCCGCTGAAGTAAAGATGGTTTTTAGAGATTTCAATTCTCTTGCGATGCTATGCGCAAAATATCTCCCCATTGGAATAGAGATATTAAAGCCAAACGAAATTAAAATGAAGGTAGGGGAAGCACAGAACATGCTTCTTAACATAGCTTCTATTGCAAACGAATATGCTGAGGAGCTTTTAAAACGGACAATGGATAAAGATGAGCTAAGAAAATATCAAGAGAAGATAATTAAAAGGGAGGAACTTGGAAGAAAGCTTCTTGAAAAAAAGGCAAAAGAGTTGAGATAGATGCAAGACGATGACTCTTTTCTAGATTATGAGGATTATCTGGGAATCATGCAAAAAGCATTTGAAGAAGCTGAGAAAAAAAAGACGCTAGACGATAAAATAAAGAAAGAAAAAAGCCGAAAGGTAGGGGGTAACAGCGATGTAAGAGTTAAAAGTGGTATTCAGGGATTGGATGAACTCATAGGAGGGGGGTTTAAGAAAAATAGTGTGATTGTGGTTGGTGGCGGAGTTGGAAATGGAAAAACGACATTTTCAATGCAGTACATCATAAATGGTATGCTTAAATTCAGAGAGCTTGGGCTTTTTATTTCGATTGACGAGGAACGCGAACCCATGTATGAGAACATGAAATCCCTGGGGTGGGATTTGGAAAAGCTTGAAAGGGAAAAGAAAATTGTGTTTATAGATTATCCTGCACATGAAGTTGATCAGTTTTTTTCTCAGGAGAATACGGTCTTAGGGCTTATAGAAAGCATGAATATTAAAAGAGTGGCAATTGATTCGGCTGCGCCTCTTGCTTTGGTATATGAAAAGGAAGATGAGAGGCGTACAAATCTTCTTGAGCTTATGGGCAAAATAAGGAAATGGAACTGTACAACTCTAATTACCTGTGAAGATAACGCAGATGCAAGTCCGAAGGCACCAGCTACTCGATATGGGATTGAATCTGTAGCAGACGGCTTTATATATCTTCATAATATACTTTCAGGAAATGAGAGAAAAAGAGGGATTGAAATCATAAAGATGAGAGGGACGCCGCATTCTCAAAGAATTGTTCCAATGTTAATATCAAAGGGCGGAATAACTGTCTTTCCAAAAAAGAGGTTTTAATTATGATGATAGATCCTTGGTCCAATCAACTTGTTGAATATGACAAACTATTTTCTGAATTTGGGTTGGAGAGGATAAGCAATGATATCTTAAAAAGGATAAAAAACAAAGGGAGATTTTTTGGACGTGGAATCATTTTTGCCCACAGAGACTTTGAAAAATGGCTCGATGCATGGGAGAGAGGAGAGGAAGTTGCGGTAGTAAGCGGTATAAAGCCGTCAAATGATTTTCACCTTGGTTCAAAGATGACAGCTGATGAGATGATTTACTTTCAAAAGGAATTTGGGGCTAAAGTATTTTATGCGATAGCTGACTTGGAAGCGTATGCGGATAACGGAACTTCTTTAGAGAAAGGGCTTGAGTTTGCAATCTCAAACCTTGCGGATATGCTTGCGTTGGGTCTAGATGAAAGAAAGACTTATGTATGGAGACAAAGCCAAGAAAAAAGAGTAATGAATATGGCTTATGTCTTTGCAAGAAAAGTCACAAATTCTGCGCTTAGGGCAATATATGGGGAAAGGAACATTGCGCTCTATTTTTCTGCTTTAACTCAAGCAGGAGATATACTTCTTCCTCAGCATAAGGACTTTGGAGGAAGAAAGCACGTTCTGGTGCCCATAGGGGTAGACCAGGACCCACATATTAGGATGACGCGGGATATAGCTGGCCGAGAAGGGTTGATTCTACCTTCATCCACCTACCACTTCTTTATGAGAGACCTGAAAGGAGAACAGAAAATGAGCAAAAGAGATCCTGAGGGTATTTTGTTTTTGAACGACTCTCCTGCAATAGCTAGAAAGAAGATAATGAACACTCTTACAGGAGGAAGAGAGACTGCAGAAGAGCAGAGAAAAAAAGGAGGGATTATTGAAAATTGTGTAATTTATGAGTTGGCAAAGTTCCACTTCTTGGACGACAAAGAGCTGGATGAGATGAGGAGAAAGTGCCTGAATGGGGAAATCTTGTGTGGTGAAGACAAAGAGTTTATAGCAAATGTTGTATGTGAATGGTTGGAAAAGCATCAGGAGAGAAAAAAGAGATTTGTTCCAAAAGCTAAAAAAATGTTGGGAGTAGAGGGATAGGAGTGGATGGTCGTTTATGAGTTATATAAAAATTGACTTTATGAAAATTATAAGGGAAGTTTACGGGTGGTACAAAAATGTTGATGCATGGATTTGGCCTACTGTTTTGTTTTTAGGGACCATAATAAGTGGGTATAGCATTGAGCTTATCCTTAGACATTTTATTTATAGAGGGGTTGGCGTATTTGGCTCTATTTTAGGATTTTTTGGCATCTTGGCCGGATTGTTGTTCCAGCTCCTTTTATTGTCTTTTGCTTTAGCAAAAATAACTGAAAGTGCTCTTGCAAAACGCAATTTTGAAAGTAAAAAGGTTGGGCGGCAATCTGTCTTTGAGTACACTCTTCTAATCCTACTGGTAGCTCTTATCCAAGTGGCGGCATTAGCAGGGGGAATGATTATTCTCTCGCTCTTTTCTTATGCTGGGAAGATGGTTTTCTCGTTCTTGTTTTATCTAGATAATGGGGGTATGGGGAGCTTCTCAGAAAAAAACGTTATACCTGTTCTCCTCTGGCTAGTAGTCCAATTATTGATTTTTATAGTGGTTGTGTTGTTAGAATTTTACATAGTCTGTCGCCTTGCTTTTGCATCTATTATCTTCTGGGTAGAGAAAGGGTGCGGAGTTATTGATGCAGTCAAGCTTTCAATTAAGCGAACAGAGAAAAATACTATACAGATTGCACTTGGGATAGTGACAATCTCAGGTTCGACTATATTGGGCGCTTTGATTCTTATTGGTCTTGGCATCGTAGCTGCTTTTTTTGTTCCTTACATTGGGGCAATTTTAACTAATATTTTATTGTTATTGGGAGTTATATTAGCTCAGAGTGGGAGTATTTTTGGGTCTGTTGAGTTATACGACCAAACGGTAGGGATAAAACACGTAGAAACGTCTTATAGAGAAAAACAAAAAAAGAGAAAACATCAGTGAATGGCCTTATGGATTCTTGGAACAAAAGCGCAGAGAACAGCTTGTTCTATCATCTGCTCCCGTGTAAGAAGCCCTCCAGAAAGATATGAAATAGCACCTCCTTTCTTACCTATATTCTGTATTTTTGACATAGTGGAAACTACTGCTCCCAGCTCTGACTTTGTTGATTTTATTTCTTGGACGATTTCTTGGGGAAGAGCAAACCCCATACTGTTACCGATTGTTAGGTACATCCCATCCCACACAGCACAAAAAAGGATATCATGATAAGATGAACCAAACCTAAAAAGACCGGACTCAAGTCCTATTCCAAAATCAGCTTTTCCATTCATCTTATTATATGCAGAAACTGCACGGTTTATCGCCCCGCGAATGGTGTGGAGAGAAAACGGTTGGGCAGGGACCCGCGAATGAACCGAAAACGCCTTTAAGAGAAAGTTATTTAGAAGGAGCTTTAGGGCTTTTGTAGTGCTTTTTATCTTAGTGGGATTGGTGGAACCCAAGGCAACAGTAACTTTCGAAAGTCGATTTCCGTTATTGTCAGTTTTTCCCATATGGATAAACTCTGCTGAAAGCTTTTTGTAATCAAAGGCAAACTTGAGAGGAACGCAGATTATGCTGAGAGCCGGCAAGCCTCTTTTCTTGCGTATTGAGTTTATCTCTTGTGCTACAGGTTCGGTTTCCTCACTTACGATTATTGCATCTATATCTTTTGAGGTCGTACTTATGCCAAATCTGTCAGAAAGTGGAATTATTGAAAAATTTGGGTGAATTGAGGATAAGTATTTGACGAGTGCCATTTTTCGTTGTGAAT
Organism: Candidatus Anstonellales archaeon; assembly: GCA_038869735.1. Lineage (NCBI taxonomy): Archaea > Nanobdellati > Microcaldota > Candidatus Micrarchaeia > Candidatus Anstonellales > Candidatus Anstonellales archaeon. The sequence continues at coordinate 100,527 of JAWCQO010000001.1, forward strand.
ATGGCTTCACAGTATAATTTCTGGTGGAATTTGCAAACGTGTCTGTTGTAAGACCAACAACTAATTTTTGGAAGCCCTTGGCGGCAACAAACAGTTTATGGTGGCCATTATGAATAGTATCAAATGTACCACCCAAGACGGCAGTTTTCATAAGGCGAGTTGGTTTTGGAGAAGGATATATAAATAATTTTGGATGTTAATCACAAAGTTAATCACAAAAAGTGGTTGATATGAGAAATAACAAAAGACGCGTAGAGATGGATATAAAGAAATTTTATGAGAGTATAAATGCGGTTGAAAGAAGAGGGATTGAACACGAAGCTGTTATAGCTGCAAAGAAGTATTGTGAGGATGCCAAATACTTTTTGGAAAAAGGAGATTTATTTACGGCATTTGGGTGCATTTCATACGCCCACGGACTGCTCGATGCTGTAATTAAGTATGGAAAGGAAGAATAAGCATTAAATTTAAAAATGATATTACCAAGAAATGTGATTTTTTGTAATTTATCAGGTAGATAGTATGTTTTACTCTAAAGATTAATAGATAATTTTATAAAGAATTTGACAAAAAATGTAGAAAATCTCTTTTTAAGTTCTATTTTCAATAGAGAGTGATATGAATACTTATAAGCTTTCAGCAGGAGCTCTCCTTGCCTCAATAGCGTTTTTGTTTCAGATTGGAAATGACGTGTTGGGGGTACAAACCGGATTTGGGATGACGGTTGATCTTGTTGGTGTTCCGATATTAGTGGCTTTTTTTATTCTTGGATATGAAACCGCATTATATGTGGCTGTTCTTGTTGCTATGTTTATAACTTTCTTTGCTGCCTCTTCTTATATAGGCGCATTTATGAAATTTGCAGCAACGATTCCATCTATACTTGTGCCAGCAGCATATCTGATCTCAGCGAAAAAGACGCTTGATTTTGGAAAAATGTGTGGATTGGTATGTTTATGTCTTTTGGCACTTGTTGGATTGGTTGGCCTTGGCACCCACCTAACGGATTTGTCAGGCAAGATTATAGGACATAAGAGTTTGTGGATTGGTCTTATACCGATATTTATTGTAGCAGTATTTTCATACATCATGCTTCTGATCTGGAGGAGATACGAAAAGGCTGTTGACGTAAATGCTCTTTCAAAAATTCAATATATGCTTTTTGTTCTTATAACTGTAGTAATAGTGCGCGGACTTTTGATGATAGTTGCAAACTTCTATTTTGCAGGCCCCATCTTTTTCAAGATGAGCTCAGAAGAATTTATTGCACTGGTGGAAGGAGTCAACTTTCTTTGGTTGGGAAAGGGTGTGGCGTGGTATTTAGTGATATTTTTCTGGAACGCTATTCAGGCTGCTGTGGAGTTTGTTATAAGCTGGATGATTGCGTATAAGTTTGGTCTTGTAAAGATGTATTCTGAGTAAGGGTTGAAAATGGAAATAATTAGAGTAAGTAGACTATCCTTTGCTTATCCGTCCACCGACAAGATCCTAAAGGGAGTAAATTTGAGAGTGAAGGAGGGAGAGCTAGTTGGATTAATCGGAGAGGTTGGAAGCGGAAAAACAACGCTCTTAAGTTGTATAAATGGTGTTATACCGAAGCTTGTAAAGGGAAAAATTGAAGGCGAAGTGGAAGTTCTGGGGAAGGATCCAATAAAAGAGGGTGCAAGAAAGATGAGTTCTCTAATCTCGACTGTTTTACAATCCCCCGATGACCAGTTATTTTTGACAAGTGTCTATGACGAAGTTGCGTTTTCGTTGAGAAATCGCGGTATTGATGAAGAGGAAACGAGAAGAAGAGTAGATGAAGCACTTTCTAGGGTTGGAATAATAGAACTGAAAGAAAAAAATCCTATAGAGCTTTCGCTTGGACAGAAGCAAAAGGTTATTCTTGCTTGTGCTCTTGCTATGAAAAATAAGATTATGGTTTTGGATGAGCCATGCTCATGCCTTGGAAGAAAAGGAAAGGAAAGAACGTTCAAAATCCTTAGGGAAGAATGCGAAGAAGGGAGGACCGCAATTGTTGCGGAGCATGACATAAAAATTCTTGAAAAGAATGCGGATAGGATATTTCTCCTACATAATGGAAGGATAAAAGTTCTGAGAGGATGACTTTATGTTAATACATTACGTTGAGGGGGCCTCTATTGTGCATTCTTTGGCTCCAGAGTTGAAAATGTCTTTTTTGTTGTTGTTTCTTTTTCTTGCGCTTATAATCCCTCTTGAGTATTCCTGGATTCTTCTCTTAGTACTGTTTGGAAGCTATTATTTGGCGAATATATCCTTAATTGATGTTTGCAAAAAAAATTGGTTGATATTGGCAGTTGGATTAATTCCGCTATTGGGTAGGGCGCTTTTTCAAAGAGGAGAGTTAGAGTTATTTATGGGGGTTAACATTCCTCTTGGGCTTTATCTTGGAATTATGAATTTTATGTATGTTGTATTCATTAGTTTTTTTTCACTTTTGTTTGTGTATACCACCAAACCCCATCAATTGCAGAAAGCATTATTGTTTCTTCGAGTGCCAAAGAAGATTGTGTTGATGTTCATAATAGCACTTCATTATATCCCGTATTTTCAAAGGAGAATTGAGCGAATAAGGATTGCCCATGAGATTAGGGGGGGCAAGGATGTGTTTTCTCTTCTTATTCCACTCATTTCGAATGTATTTTTGGAAGCGAGAAAGCTGAGCATAGCACTGGAAATAAGAGGATTTGAAAGCGAGAGTGACTAGACCAGTTCTTCTTTTCTTTTTCCAAGTCTCTCTGCCTCTGCAAAAGAGATGGAATACGAATCCTTGTTTTCGCGAAAATAGCTGGGAAAGAGAAAAAACCATCCTGCCCGTGACACTCGCCAAGCAATATAGGTAGTTATACCCGTGTTCTCTTCCCAACTTTTTAGGAGGAGAAACTGCTTGCGCTGGATGTGGAGGTATTTTCCTTCATGAGCTTTGCATTCTATAGCGTATTGTTTGCCTGCTTTGAATGCGAGGAGGTCGGGTGAGAGTGAATTAGCACCGCTTCCTGCGGCTCGAATTACCGAAAAGCCTTTTTGAGAAAAATAGTTAATTAGTTCTCGTTCAGAGCGTGAACCTTTGCGCGAAGACGGTGTCATAATGACTCAAAACGCCTTGAGTATATAAGCTTTTGTTATACCAATTGGGGAAGAACTAAGCATTTAAAAGCTTTGATTTGGATATAATGAATATGAGGGATGTACTAAAAGTAGGAGAATGTATGACCGTCGGAGTGATTACACTACCCGGGAATAAAACCGCCTTTGACGCAGCAAAGCTACTTAAAAAAACACAGGTAGGGTCGATAATTGTAACGAAGGATAAGAAAGCGGACGGTATTGTAACTGAAAGAGATATAATATATAAGGTGGTTTCTGCGGGGTTAGATCCAAAAAAAACACTATTAAAAAAAATTATGACCTGCCCTCTAAAAGTTATAGACACTGAAAAATCTATTGAGGATGCCGCACTTGCAATGAAAAGATATAAGATAAAACGATTGCCGGTTATTGACAAAAAAAAGCGGCTGGTAGGCATAATAACTGAGGGGGATCTTCTGCGTGTTTATCCAGGAATGACTACGATCTTAGTGGAAAAGGCACGTATGGGGGAAATTGAGCCTCAGGAAAGAATAAGAAAATGGGTTAGTAAGGATATATACTCCGATTATGAATATAAAGAAGAAAGAGACGTATAATATTATTAATCTGTGAAAAGAGTAAAGAGATATGCTGTGCAAGGATGGCAGGCAGAACCTTTGTGTGTGATGAAGCCTTCGTCAACATTGCACAGCTTTCTTCCTAAAAATAAATGTGCATTCTCCTCCTTTTTGTTTTAGTGCATCTCTCTTTTCAGAATGAAGAGGTGAACAAAGTGGGGAAAACTTATATTGAAACCGTAAAATACTTAATTCATGCAAATATAGAAATCGACGGCCTTGTAGAAAAGCCAGACGTTGTAGGAGCTATTTTTGGCCAAACAGAGGGCCTTTTGGGAGACGAGTTGGATTTAAGAGACCTCCAAAAAAATGGACGTATAGGCCGCATTGAAGTTGATTTGCAAGAGAAAGGAGGGAAGAGTGTCGGGAAAATTAAAATTCCTTCCTCCCTCGATATGGTTGAGACAAGTATACTTGCAGCTTCTCTTGAGACAGTAGACCGAGTCGGTCCTTGCGAAGCACGGATAGTTGTTGAAAAAGTTGAGGATACAAGAAACATAAAAAGAAAAGAGCTTATTGAAAGAGCAAAAAAACTGTTAAGAGAGATGTTAATAGAAGAGATACCAGAGAGCAGAGAAATATCAGAACAAGTACGCGTGGAAGTAAAGGCATCTGAAATCTGCGAGTACGGGCCTGAGAAGCTTCCATGCGGACCAGGAATTGACAGATACGATTCAATAATCCTTGTTGAAGGACGTGCAGATGTTATAAACCTTCTAAAAAACGATATAACAAATGTTATTGCTATTGGAGGAGCGAATATCACTGAAACCATCGCAAACCTCTGCAGGAAGAAGGAGGTAACGGTATTTCTAGACGGTGATAGAGGAGGAGACATAATACTACGCGAACTTGCAAGTGCGGCAGAGATAGATTTTGTAGCACGGGCTCCAAAAGGAAAGGAAGTAGAGGAACTCTCAAGAAAGGAGGTTATAAAATGTCTCCGCGCGAAAGTACCTTACGAACAAGAGAATTCAATAAAGGAGGGATTAGAAAACGGAAAAAGGGAAGACGTTTACAAGCCTTCATATCAACAAGCCGGTTCTTCAGTTTATGAAAGATACAGAGAAGGGCATTATGAAAAAAAACTTCCATATAGACGGAGACGAGAAGCGGATGTTCCAGCCGTGACCCAAACCTCTTCGGATAACTCTTCTCAGGAAATGCAGGAAACAGAAGAGAGGGGTGGATTCCAACCTTCAGAGGTCCCTGAAGTGTATATTAGAAGTCTGGATGAGTTGGAAAATACCCTTCGAGCACGATTTTATAATGATGCAAAGGAATGTATAAGAGAAATTCCAGTACGAGATATAATAAAAAGTTTGGAGGAAGAAACGGAGGTATCTTCTGTTGTTTTCGACGGAATAGTGACGCAAAGGCTTGCTGAGATGGCTGAAAATAAGGGAGTTAAATTCCTCGTAGGGGTAAAGATGGGTAATGTTTTTAGAAGACCAACAAAGACACTTATTTACACGAAAACTTAGAGATTCAGCAGAGAAATGAAAAACCACAAAGAGAAAAAGATAAAGATATGCAGAAGAAATAGGGCTAGTATGTACGTATAGCGTGTCCGGTTATTTCTAAGTTACATGTAGCGTGTTCTTTGCACCACTTATAGCACTTTAAAGCCCACTGTTTTTGCTTATAAGCCAACCCACATATGGGACAAGTGTGTTTTTTGAGGTGTTTGATATTTTTTTTTGTTTTCATGGGAATATACCGGCGGCACTTAAACACGACTATATTTTATATTTTTATTTTTCTTTCCCTGCAATGCTTTTTGGCCTAAAACTTTTCATAATCAGAGTGTTTAGAACCACGCTAAGTGAGGAGAGCGCCATTGCACCTCCTGCTATAACCGGGGAAAGAGTAAATCCTGTAAATGGATAGAGAACCCCCATAGCAATAGGTATTCCGACTGAATTATAGAAGAACGCCCAAAAGAGATTTTGTTTTATTTTTTTCATAGTATAATCTGAAAGTTCTATTGCAGTTAAAACGGCACGCAAGTCATTTTTTACTAAAACTACACTCCCACTTTCTATCGCAATATCAGTGCCTTCTCCAACAGCAATTCCAACATCAGCTTTAGCAAGCGCGGGGGCATCGTTGATTCCGTCACCAACAAATGCTACCTTTGAACCAGTGGCCTGCAACCTTGATACTTCTCTTGCTTTATGTTGGGGTGGTACGCCCGCTAAGACTTTTTTGATTCCAACTGTCTTTGCTATGGCCTTCGCAGTACGTTCGTTATCGCCAGTTATCATCAAAACATCAATGCCCATTTTTTGCAAACTTGATATGGCTTGAGGGGAATGCTCTTTTATTGTGTCTGCTATTGCTATTAAACCTAATAATTTGCTATCCGAAGCTACGGCCACAACGGTTTTGCCGCTGTTTTCAAGTTTGTGCATTTCTCTTTCTGCTGCATGGCTTAGTGAGACATTTCTTTTTTTCATAAATGCAGCATTGCCAACGATTATTTCGTGATTCCCAATTTTTGTTGATATGCCATATCCGGGTATTACTTTAAATGATGATGTCTTGAGTAAGTTGATTTTAAGTTTCTTTGCTTTGTTTATTATAGCTTCTCCAAGATGGTGCTCTGATTTCTTTTCGGCGGAAGCTGCGATAAGTAAAAGTTTTTTGCTTGTTATGCCGAAGGGAATTATATCAGTAACTTCTGCCTTACCTTTAGTTATTGTTCCTGTCTTATCGAGAACTATTTTTTTGATCTTATGCATTAACTCAAGACTCTCTGCGTTTTTGAAAAGTATTCCGTATTCGGCCCCTTTGCCGGTCCCCATCATCACCGCAGTTGGAGTTGCAAGGCCCATAGCACATGGACAGGCAATTATCAGCGTAGAAACAAAGATTGTAAGTGAGAAGACAAGTTTTTCTTTTGCAACAAAAAACCAGTATGAAAAGGACACGAGTGAGAGGATAAGGACGGCCCAAACAAAATTTCCTGCAACAATATCAACAAGTTTTTGAATGGGGGCTTTTGAGCCTTGTGCCTCCTCAACTAGTTTTATTATTTGCGCCAACAGCGTATCTGAGCCTACCTTAGTGGCTCTAAATTTAATAAACCCTGTTTTATTTATTGTGCCGCCTATAACAATACTTCCTTTCTTTTTGTGGATGGGCATGCTCTCTCCAGTCACCATGCTTTCATCAATGCTCGAAGAACCATCAATTACGACTCCATCAACAGGAATCTTGCCTCCTGGCTTCACTAGGATTATGTCGCCGGGTATGACACTACTAATGGGGACTTCTATTTCTTTTCCATTTCTAATTATGGTAGCCGTCTTTGGTTGTAAACCTATTAGCCGTTTTATTGCCTCAGAAGTCCTGCCTTTTGCTATGGATTCTAGATATTTACCGACAACTATAAATGAAAGTAGAAGAGCGGCAGTTTCAAAATATACTTCACCTTCAATAAGCCCAATCGTTACTACGGCACTATAAAGATAAGCAGTACCTACTCCGATTGCCACAAGACTTTCCATTCCTGGCATTCGATTTATAAGAGAACGAATTCCTCTTACAAAAAAATCTCTGTTTAGATATAGTACCGGAGTAGAAAATAGAAATTGGAGTATTGCAGAGTTTTCAGATATTAGCGGCGGATATTCTAAAAGGATGATTCCTTTGACCATCTCTGGGAGGCCGAGTATTAGGGTTGGAAGTGAAAGGGTAAAGGAGTATATTACCCTTAACCTAAGCTCTGCTATTTCTCGTTCACGCTGAATTTTTTCTTTGTCGCGGGCTTCCGAACCATAAAGAAGGGAGGAGGTACCGCTATCCTCACTTTTGTGTTGGCTTTCGTCTATTTCAGCCTTGTACCCAAGAAGGTCAATAGTTTTTTTGAAATCGTCAGGACTAGTTTTCTTCTCATCGAATTCAACTATTGCATTATTAGTAGCAAAATTTACAACAGCCGCTTTCACGCCATCAATTTTTTTGAGTCTTTTTTCAATGTTTGTGGCGCACGAAGCACAGTGCATCCCTAAAATGTAGAATTTTATTTTTTTCATCTAATCCCTCCGTCTCTATATGTATGTAAGCGGTCCTTTTGGTCCGGCTATCATTATGATGGAAGCAGCCAGAAAAAGAGATGCAGAAAAGTAGAAGAAGTCAGAAAGCCCTGAGTTATGATGCTCCTTCTTTGCAGCACCCACTTCTCGATACATCATATAACTTAAACCAAATATTACAATAACACATAGTGAGAAGAAGATATAAAGAAATGGCAGAAGGTTATCAGAGAAGAGCATAATTGAGGTCATTGCACCCATTGGTCCTGACATCATTCCCGCCATTATTCCCTCCATCGCCCCCATAACTCCACAAAAACGCCCTAAATTGACGCCTAACCCTATCCCTATAGTCATCCCAACTAGTGAACCTATAAACATACCGTTTGTTGCACCTACGAGAAGGCCGAACATTGAACCGCAAACCATACCCATTGTCATTCCTATCATCATACCATTTGTGCAGGACAAACCTTTGCGATAGCATGACATATGGTAATAAGCGAATGCAGTAGAGATTGATGCGAAGATAGCAAGCAGAAGAAAAGGGAGATAGGCTGAATCGAACATCCCTCCAAAGTATCCCAAAGCACCTAAAAAGATAAGTGTTAGTAATGAAACGAGAGCATTAATAAGGAGTCTGCGTTCGACTTCTAAAGAAGCATCCCTACCATCAACAAGACGCATGCAATAATCTTTTACAAACGCCCAGTTGCCGCGAGTCACAAAAGATTCTTTATTAGTCTCAATAAAGCCTTTTAGCGCAAGAGCTTCTTTCAATGATGAAAAGTCATTTTCGCTTGAGTAGAAAACAACTATGCCGGAGTCGTAATCTATGCTCTTTAGTTCTGCATTATGGTCCCGTGCAATTTTCTCTAAAAGTTTCTCGCAACTGCTGCACGAAAGGCCGGTTAAATGCAAAGTTAAATCAGGCATAGGATCACTTTTTGAGTAATGGAATTTTAGCTACAGTATAGCCTTCTTTTTCTATTGCGACTATTGCTGACTCAATAGCATCTTTACTTTTGGCATCAAATCTTATCTCACCTTTTTTGGAATCTACGCTGATGTTTGATATCCCTCCTATTTCTGAGAGAGCGTCTTGAAGAAGAAGTTCGCAAGAGCGGCAGTGAAGCCCAACTACTTTCAAAACTTCAGTCATTTTTTCATCACCTCGCAGTTGCTGCATTGCCTTTTTAGGAGAAAGTGGATGGAGAGCGCAAGAAAGACTATGCTAATTAATCCTAAGGATAGGTTAAAACCAGAGATAAACGCTGCGGCAGAACCCAGGCCTGCCCACATTAGAAGGGGGGGATAACAGAAAGGGCATGATGTTGTAAAGAATGCTAAAGTGCTACCAATAACAGACAGTTTTAGTGGAAGAGTATGTTTCTCTTTGTTAGAGTGGTTGTAGAAGAGGAGAGTAGCATTAAGAGAAATGAGAAGAGAAATGCAAAATATTATGAGCAATAGCAATGGGTCTGTAAAGGGATTTATCTGCAGTGGTAAAGGAACTATAAAGTTGGAAGTTATTGAGAGTATAATAAAAAATATGAGAAAGAGGAGACTAAACAAGAGAGTATATTCTCTTTTTGATAGTATGTTCCGTAGGTATAGGATAGAATGTGATGCGCTCATACGACCACTAGTTTGCCTCCCCTAAACATTCTCATGCCGCAATTGTACTCGAAGGTACCTTCTCTGTTTGGAATAAAATCGACTATCTGTTCCTCACCGCTTTTTGAAATTGCACGGACGTTTAAACCATATATGACGAGCTGTCTTCCACAACCTGCATTCTTATCGGCTGAGAAATGCAGCCTGACCGGTACTCCCTTTTTTACTTCTATTCTGTCTTTGTCATATCTCCCTGTCGAAAGCGCCCTAATATAGATATCCTGTACTTCTTTATTACCGGATGTTCCAGTAACATAAGAGGAGGGAGAGGTGTTTGATGAGGGAGAGCGGATAGTGTTTAGAGTTGTAAGGGATGCATCAAGAGGACATGCTCCAACATTCCCACTTTCGCATGATGGTTGCGACGAAGATGACAGGATACCGGCAACAAGATAAATCAGAAGAAGGATTGCAAGGGACGAAGCTAGTATAAAGGGGAAGGTATTCATTTGTGCATTTATTTGAGCGGTTTTTGCCATTTGATTATTTAGTTGAGTAGTTGCTTTGTTTTCTGAGGCTTTTTCATTTCTTGTCTCTTGATCGCAGCCACAACCAAAAGAGCTCCTGGGAATCTCGTTTGGTTCTTCTTGTGGTGTATTGCTTTGGTTTACAATGGGTTCAATATGGACCACCTCTATGTTAAATTTATTAAATTTAATTGCTGTTAGATGTATCATTTGACTGAAACAATATAAATTAGATAATGAAACAATGTTTTTAATGTAGGTTGTAGTGTGAAAATATGGAAAACATAAATAAAGTAATAGCTGGGATTTTAGTTACGGCATTCTTTATTTTTCTTATTACGGCGCTTTCCTTTGTTTATGTAGCATCAATCGAAGGTGCGGAGATACCAAGTCTTTTTCAGCCGTTTCTCCAGTATCATGTTGAGTTCATGATAATTATGGGGCTTGTGGGTTTCGTTGCTGGGATTGTTATTTATAATAATCTTATATCGACCATTCAGAGGCAAAAAAAGACAAATGTTGGGATAGTGATGAAGTTCCTTGAAGACAAAGAAAGGGAGATTTTGGAGCTGCTCTTAAAGAGAGACGGGATGACAACACAGAGTGAAATTTCAAGACTCCCTGGAATGAACAGATTAAAGGCTCACCGCATCGTAAAGAAACTTGAAAAAAGAGGAATAATATACATAGAAAAAAACGGAAAAGTGAATATGGTTCGCCTTATAGACGAACTGAAAGAAAAATGAAAAGAAAAAGTTATCCTATGACTTCTCCAATTGCAAAGCTGGAACGAAGCTCCTTTATCTTTATCTTCACATTGTCGCCTTCCTTCGTATTCGGCACAAAGATTACAAAGCCGTCTTTCTTTGCTATTCCGTCTCCTTTTGCTGCTTTGGCCTCTATAGTGACATCAAGCTCATCGTTTACCTTGACGGGTTTGGGGCCAAAATCTCGTATGCCTCGCCTACCAAATCTACTATCTTCTCCCTCTGAACCTTTCATCCTCACTACCTCCTTTGTCAGATTTTGCGTTGGTTGGTTATGGAAGAGGTTATTTAAAAATGATGGTATGAATAAAACTATGAAAGGGAGAAGCTTCGGGTGGATTAGTTCATTTTTAGTTTTTATTTTTTTAGTCTGTTTTTCTTTTGGCTATGAGCCAACTTCCTTTTCTTTTGTCGTGGGAGGAGTAGTAAATGTAAATTCAACATTTTTTTTAGATATTGTCGCAAATAACAGCAACTATGTAGGAGGTTGTTCTGATAGAGTGAACGCCAACAGTAGCCGTGTCCTTGTCAATTCAAGTGGAAATTTTATTGCGCTTTCGGATTATAACATTTCAGAACGCTATAATGCTAGCGGAATTAGCGGGACTGCCCGCCTACAGATTAAGATTTCTGCATTGGGTATTTACAATATAAGCTTGAATACGACAGGATGTGAAAACGTCTCACCATATACCAGCACAACCATCTCTCTCTATGGAGGCAGATTTTTTGGCTATGTTTGGAATGGGAGTATAGGAAATCCATTTTTGGGAGCGGAAGTAAAATTATCTGGAAACTATGGAAATGAAACTGCATTTACGGATTCAGATGGATATTACCAGTTTTTTGATGTAGTACCCTCTAATGGATATATGATATCAGCAAATGCAAGCGGGTATGAATCAAACCAGAGCTGGAATCTTACTCTAGTTGAAAACGAAAGCAAGAGCATAAATTTTACACTAAAAAGAATTAGTGGAGAAGATGTGACAAATGGTTCTCTTTTTGGTTTTGTACTAAATTCAAGCAGCGGTTATGGAATAGGCGGTGCAAATCTCAAAATGGATAACTCGACTCTAAACATAACACTAAAAACCAATACTTCACAGAATGGAAGCTACTCCTTTTTCAATATGATGCCTGGATTATATCTGCTTTCGGTCACTGCTACAGAATTTGAGGGCCACTCTAGAATTGTGTTAATTGTAGGGGGTTATAATTATCTCAATATAACACTCAACGAAAGCAAAGGTGGAAGAATTTTTGGTTATGTAAGAAATGTAAGCAACAATGCAAGTGTTCCAGATGCACTAATAAGGATATCAAAAAACAGATATTTAGTAACTAAAAATACAGGTAGCAACGGGTATTATTATTTTGATAATCTTACTGCCGGCAACTACACCTTGCTTGTAAATGCTACAAAGTTTATATCACGCACGTTATACTTTGAATTAAAAAATTCTTCAAGCGCTGTAGAGCTTAACATTTCATTATTTACAATTAGTCTTTCAAACTTATCAAACGGAGTTTCATGTGAAAATGATGATCAGTGTGCAAGCGGAAATTGTTGCAATAGAGTATGTACTGCTCTGGATTGCAATGTAAGCGCAGGGGGAACTTGTAGAGAAAGTGTTGAGTGCGAAGCTGGGCTTTCCTGCTGTTACGGAACCTGCCAATTGCCTCCGTGTATTCAGCTCAATGTTCCTGAAGGAGGTGCATGTAACAAAACTTATCAGTGCATAAGAGGACTTGTGTGTTGTGGGGGCTTTTGCAAAAGCGGCGAGTGCGTAGAGGACGTTGAAGTTGAGGTTGAAAAAACAGAAGTAATAGTGCTTGGGTTCGAAAGAATAGGTGTCAAGAGAAAAGTAATCTCAAATAAGAGCATGCAAAGAAGTGAAGTCTCTCTTAATATTATAAATATAGAAGAAGAAGCGATTTATAATGTAGAGCTTTGGGAGACCGTCCCGTCAAATGTTGCTGGAGTGGGTATTAGTGAAATAGAGCCAAAGGAGCATTACATACTTAATGGAAGCGGCGGAAGCAAGATCATTATATGGAGATTTTCTGTCCTTGAGCCTCAAAAAGAGATAAGTATACGATACAAAATAAACAAATTTGTTGATGATGCAAGCGGCTTTTCTTCTTTTGGGAAGAGATATGAAACAGTGACTCCTGAAAAGATTAAGATTGCAAGGCTAATTGCGCCAGCAAGGATAAATGTGGGAAAACAAGTTACACTCGCACTGAAGGACATTGATGGTACGCCTATCCCTAATGTTGGGATTATAATTTCTGCACCAAACGGACAGAATATGATACTCATCTCAAATGACGATGGAATGGTGAAATATGTAGCGAGCATAGAAGGCGAGTATACGTATTCGGTTGAAGGATGGCAACTTATAGAATCTGTAAGAAAAACGATGTCTGTAAAGGAATACGTTGAACATATAAATATAAGTTCAGGGATAAAGGTTGGTCAGATACAGCTAAACGCAAGCGAGATTTTTTCGTTTGGACTCGCTGGATTAGTGTTAGTTTTTATAGCTGCAGGTATTGTTCTTGTTTTGATTATTCTGTTTTATTATATTTATTTGAAAAAAAAGTGAAGAATACTTTTTTTCCTATTTCATTTGTAACAAAATAAACAAGAACCAAAAAAAGTATAATTAAAAGAAGCGTAGGGTTTGGAGGGGAAAACCTGAAAATTTCGGCTGTTATTGGCGTATAGATGAAAGCAAACGTAAGAATTATTGCAAAAAGCGAAGTGATGATCAATGAAAGGGAAGGTTGGCTTTTCCAGGCAGGGAGTGTTGTGCGGAGGGAGAAGATTATCGTTATCTCTGTGAGAATGGAGAGTAAGAACCAAGACGTTCTGAACTGTGATACTGGGGTATTAAGGAAAAGCAACATGAGAAGAATTAAGAGAACATCAAAAAATGAGCTAATGAGCCCAAAAAAGAGCATAAAGCGAAAAATCAATGAGTTATCCCATCTTTGAGGTTTTTTAGTGTATGATGAATCAACATTGTCTGTAGATATTGCAAACATTGGAACGTCGGATATGAGATTTGTAAGAAGTATTTGTGAAGGGAGTAAAGGGATGAAAGGAAGAATGACTGACGAAAGGCTAACGGTCAGCATATTTCCAAGATTTGCGCTAACCGTATAACGGACATATTTGAAAATGTTTCCAAAGATTTTTCTTCCCTCTTCAACGCCTTCTGAGATTATATCCAAACTTTTTTGTAGGAGGATTATATGAGATGCCCCCTTTGCTACGTCTGCTGCGGTATCAACGGATATACCAACATCAGCTGCCCGGAGAGCAGGAGCGTCATTTATTCCGTCGCCCAAAAAACCAACAACATGTCCGTTGGAGCGCAAAGCCTCAACAATTTTTAGTTTCTGATCAGGGGTAACGCGTGCAAAAACGTCATATTTTTCCACAGCCTCCAAGAGTTCTTTTTCGCTCATCTCTGAAATTTCGCTTCCAAGGATTATTCTGTTGTCTTTTAGTGGAAGACCAATGTCATTGCATAGTTTTCTCGTGACATTTGGGTCGTCACCTGTGAGAATCTTCACTTGGATGTTGAGTTGATTTAAGCGTTTTATCGCATGTGAAGCAGTCGCTTTTGGGGGATTTGAAAAAAGAACAAAGCCTATGAATATGAGGTTCTTTTCGTCGTGAAGGGAATAATCGGATTTGGACTCTATCTCGCTATATGCAACTCCTATTGTACTTAACCCATCTTTTGTATATTGAGAGATTGCGTTCAATACCTCCTCTTTTTTCTTCTCAACTGGGAGGACAGTTGACTTCATCTTGATTCTTGAACAGACGTCTAAGACGGATTCCGGCGCTCCTTTTGTTATTATATATTTCTTTGCTCCCTCTTTGACTATCACCGACATTCTTTTTCTTTTGAAATCAAAAGGAATCTCATAGAGCTTTTCAAATCTGGATATATCTGCACCGGCCTTTTTTCCTTCCTTTTTTATTGCAATATCTATTGGGTTTCCACGAATTCTTGTTGAACCAACCGCTGAGTTACAGAGAAGAGCGTATTCAAAGACATCATGATTGTCTTGCATATCAAGGTCAACATACTTGAAGAAGCGAAGTCCCTCTTCAGTAAGAGTCCCTGTTTTATCAGTACAAAGAACATCCATGTTTCCTAAATCTTCTATTGCTGCCAGCTTTTTTGTAACAACCTTATTTTTTGCAAGTTTTAGGCTACCTACTGAAAGCGCTATAGTAATTATTGCTGGAAGCGCTTCTGGAGTTATGCCAACAGCTAAGGCAAGCGCAAAGAGGGCTGAGTCAAGAAGAGGATTTTTCTCTCCATGACCTGCCAAATAGTTTGTAATAAATACAAAAAGAGTGATTGCAGCCATTAACTTCATAAGCATAAATCCAAACTTTCTTACACTAATCTGAAAATCGGATTCGGGCACACGCGAAGAAAAGACTGCAGTAGTCTTCCCAAAAAACGTATTATTACCAGTGAATACAACTACGCCTATGGCATAGCCTTCAAGGATCGTTGTTCCCATAAAGAGTCCATTTGATATTTCTTGAGGAGTGTTTGATGATGGGGGGGAGGGACGGACGTTTTTTTCAACCGGTCTTGATTCTCCAGTTAAGATACTTTGGTCTACAATAATGCCTGACCTTGACTCCAAAATACGCAAGTCAGCTGGGACTATGTCTCCAAGACCGACAGAGACGACATCGCCAGGGACAAGCTCGGAGGAGGATATTTGGAACTTCTTACCTCCTCTTATTACGGTAGCTTTATAGCTGTAATATTTTTTGAGTTCGGACAAAACCTTTTCTGCTTTGTATTCTTGAAAGAAGCCAAAAACGACGCTTGCAAGGATAAGTAAAAAAATCACAAGAGAATCAAGTAGGTCTCCAAGGAAGATAGATATGAGGCACCCAAAAAGAAGTATTAGAATGGGGGGAGTCTTTAGTTGAGATAGCAGGATTTCTTGGCTGTTGCGTCTATCTTTGTCAGGAATTATGTTTGGTCCGTATTTTTCCAGTCTATTTTTTGCTTCTTTTTCGGAAAGACCGTATGGGGAGCTTGCAAGCTCAGCTAATAGAGCATTCGCCTCTAAAGACCATATGGTTGAGTTCACAGAGATGGATGTTATAAAAAAGGTTAAAAATATATTTGAGTAAGAGTGCTTGAAAATAATTTAAATATAGGATGGCATTATTTTTATCAAGCTGAGGTCGCATAGCCTGGTTAGTGCGCTGGATTGCTAATCCAGTGTCGAAAGACGCGCAGGTTCAAAGCAAAAAAATGTATCAAGCTTCGTGGGGAAAATCCTGCCCTCAGCGTTTTTTATTGTTTTTATAGTTTCTACTTTCTTCGGAAATTAGGAGAGTATTGAGAAGGATTAGAGAATGGGAGGGTCCGGTATTGCCGAACGCACAAGTAGGGGTTGTTTGGGCCCGTGCTCCGCCTTGGCTCCTCCAAGCACAAATACAAAAATCTTAGGGCTGCTCCTTCCGGCCTGACCCGGTTCGATTTTTGCTTCGCCCTGCAGGTCAAGACATCTACGCACTAGAGCCCAAGCCGCCTGACTTGGGCGAAAGCGACGCAACCGGATTTTCGGTCCTGCCTTGAGGGGACATGCAGTTACAAGGGACCCCTAGCCCCCCGACCTATCCCATAAATTTAGGGATTATTTCATTTATAAGATTTCGTTATTATGGCTTTTTCAAATAAACAAAAACAGGATTACCCAAAAAGTTATATATAAGAGGTGATTAAGGATGTTTAGGCGTTGATAGGAAGGGTGATGGGAATGCAGGCTGATGAGGGAGAGGGGTTTAAAGGGCAGGACAAAGTGTATGTAGAAAATGAAAACATCGGCCCAAAGATAATGGTAGTTGGTGTGGGTGGAGCAGGTTGCAATACAATAAATAGAATAATTAGAGGAGGGGGAGGAGCATACGCTGAGCTTCTTGCTATAAATACCGATAAGGTCCATTTGTCTACAGTCTCAAACGAAGCAAAGAGAATACTTATAGGAAAGGGAGTAACTAAGGGACTTGGTGCAGGAGGGTTTCCTGAAATAGGAAAGAAATGCGCAATGGTAGCAAAAAAAGAGCTTGAGAACATACTTCAAGGTGTTGATCTCCTTTTCATTACTGCAGGAATGGGAGGCGGCACAGGAACTGGTGCAGCACCAGTAATTGCTCAAATAGCAAAGGAAGCTGGCGCTATCGTTGTCTCAATGGTTACTTATCCATTTAATCTGGAGCGATCAAGATTGAAAATAGCGCAAGAAGGAGTAGATGAACTTTGCAAGAGTTCAGATACGTTAGTCTTGATAGATAACAATAGATTATTGAATTATGCCCCGAATATCCCGATTGAGAAGGCTTTTGAACTTGTAGACGAGATTACTTCAAAAGCAGTTAAAGGGATTGTAGAGACGATATCTGTGCCTTCACTTATAAATCTGGATTTTGCTGACGTCAGGTCAGTGATGAATGAAGGCGGAGTTTCTATGATTGCTGTTGGTGAGGCTTCGGGAGTGGATAGAGTAAATACAATTGCAGAAAACACTCTAAAGCATAGATTACTAGATGTTGATTATGAAGGCGCTAAGGGGGTGCTGCTTCACATAACTGGTGGACAGGACCTTACTCTTGGTGATGCAACAGCTGTTGGAGAGAGGTTTACTGAGATGGTTGACAAAAGTGCCAATGTAACTTTGGGAGCAAGAATTGACCCCGCAATGCGAGATAGAATTGAAGTAATCGCAATCTTTACCGGAGTAAAATCAGAAAGCCTGATGGGTAAAAAGAACGACGAAGGAGAAGGAAGAATCGAAGATCTGTTATTTTAGAAGTCCAGATAAGAGTGTAAGGAGCTAGCTTTCCGTTTATCTGGGCATTTTTATTTGGGAAGGAAGAGCTTTTAGTGATTTCCCGAGCCGATGAATTCTTGGAGTGCTACTGTTCCGTAGGCTCCCTTTTGTAGTGAGAACCTGAAGAGTCCACTCTCTCTTACAAATGAGAAGTCCACCATAGGCGCAAGAGCAGACCTATAAGCGCCTTTTACTGAAAGAGCTGGGAACTTTTTAATTTTGAAAAGTGAGAGAGTTATTCCTTCCTCTTCTAAAAGCTTCTTTTCTATCTCAGTTAGTTCGCTTTCTTTTGTTTCGTATCCTAGCAGTTTGCAGACCAAAAAAGAGTTATTCTGCGACCCATCTTTTTTGATTGAGAGGTCTGGAAAGCCTAACTTTCCTCTTCCGCAGTAGAATTCCCCTTCTCTTGCAACAAAATCTCTCGTATGGACACGTACTTCAAGAGCCTTGTTGAATAAGTAAGATTGATAGGCATGAAGGAACATAATTGATAGTGCCCGAGGGAGTCGCTGGACGGCTCCTACAAAGTCATTCGGGTATTTTGTTAGATGGTGTAGCATAAGTCTCTCATACTTGAGGTGAGAGGGAAAATTTTTTAGTGCTAAGTTAAAATCGTGGGTTTCTGCCAATTCTTTTCTTGCTTGTACTGCCTGCGGGTCTTTCTCGTTGCTTGAATCGGAGAGGTAGCTCATGATTGCTTCTTTAAATTTCTCTTGAAGAAGTAATTTTCCAATTTTATGCGTATTTGATCTAAGTGAGCCAAACCTCTGAGAACCAAAGTAATTAGGGAACAAAAGTCTGGTTTCACTTGCGATTTCTTTTATTGCCTCCTCCTTGCCTGAGGTTTGAGGAATGAGAGCTGTAAACCTGTTTCCCAACAGTTCGCCCATTCTTACCGGTTCTTCGCAAGCCCATGAACCATTTATCTGAATATCCTGGATTTTGAGTGACAGGAGTTTTTCTGGCTCTATAGCAAATACGCTACAAAGTTGCGTTGTGGTGGCGTTTTTATCTTTTATTCCTGCGTGAGAGAAGCGCTTGTGAGTTATATGAAGTGCTTTTGCAATCGCAAGCTCGGCTTGTATTGTACTCCAACCTGATTTTTGGAGGACAAAGTGTGCAAACTTCCCATCGGAGGAAGATTTTTCAATCTTTTTTCCTACTTCAAGCACTTCACAAGTAGGGGTTATCTCCTCGACAACGAAAGTTTGAGGAGTGGGGAAGAATGGAATATTTAGAGAGGGGAGACTTGCAAGGCGACGCATCATGGGTTATTTTAAACATTATTAATAAATAAAGAGAGGGTTTGAGGGAAATGAAGTATGCAGCTTATTGTTTGCGAAAAGCCAAGAGTAGCACAGAAGATAGCCTCTGCGCTTGCTGAAGGAGAGATTAGAATAGGAAAGTTTAGGAAGGTCAAATATTATATCTTAAAGCGAGAGGGGCAAGAGATTTGTGTTGCACCTGCAGTTGGGCACGTCTATTCTCTTGACCAAAAATCAGGAGAAAAGAATAGCTATCCTGTTTTTGATGTAGATTGGAGAAAAGCTTATGAGGTTGAAAAAGAAGCTCATTACACAAAAGATTATATTGAACTTCTTGAGGAGCTGGGAAAAAAGGCAGATGAGATAATAATAGCTTGTGACTATGACATAGAAGGAAGTCTTATAGGGTATAATGTACTTCGCTTTGCCTGTGGACGAAGCGAAGGAGCGCGAATGAAGTTTTCGACTCTCACCTCTGAAGAGCTAATTGAAGCTTATGAAAAACGCACAGGGGTAGATGTTCTTAATGCCAAATCTGGTGAGGCACGGCATATCTTGGATTGGATATGGGGGATAAATTTAAGCCGCGC
Organism: Candidatus Anstonellales archaeon; assembly: GCA_038869735.1. NCBI lineage: Archaea > Nanobdellati > Microcaldota > Candidatus Micrarchaeia > Candidatus Anstonellales > Candidatus Anstonellales archaeon. The sequence continues at coordinate 119,958 of JAWCQO010000001.1, forward strand.
CTTGATGGAGGCTATAAGAAAAAGAGGAAGCTTCAAGATCATGAGCATAGGACGTGTACAGGGTCCCGCTCTCTCAATCCTTGCAAAAAGGGAGAAAGAGATATTACAATTTAAGCCTACACCTTACTGGGAGGTATTATTTGAAGCAAAAGGAGTTACATTTACTCACGAAAAGGAAAGATTTGAAAAAAGAGAGGAAGCAAAAAAGGCGTATGAAACAACAAGTAAAGAAGGAAGAGTTATAAAAATAGAAAAGAAAGAGTATTTACAACCTGCGCCGTCTCCTTTTGATTTAACAAGCTTGCAGATTGAGGCTCATGCCTGTCTCGGTATTGACCCAAAACGAACACTTGATATAGCTCAGAGGCTGTATGAGGCGTCTCTTATCTCCTATCCGCGCACAAGTTCCCAAAAACTTCCCTTACAGCTCAGGTTGCCGCTTATAATACAACGGCTATCTCAAAATCCCAAATATTCCGAACACGCTAGGGCGTTAATTGCAAATAAAAGATTTACGCCAAAGGAGGGAAAAAAGGAGGATGCGGCCCACCCAGCTATCCACCCTACCGGCATTATTAGCAAATTGGAGGGTACAGAAGAAAAACTCTATGACCTTATAGTAAGGCGTTTTCTTTCTACTTTTGCCGAACCTGCACGAAGGGAAAGCCAAAAAATAATAATTGAAGCCGGCAGTCAGAGGTATAGGACTTCTGGAAACAGAACTTTGTTTGAAGGATGGTTTGAGATTTACAAGCCTTACTTGAGAATGGAAGAAGTAAGCTTACCCTCTTTTGCAGAAGGCGAAATAGTTAAGGTAGAAGGACTTAGAATCGTGGAAAAAAGGACTAAGCCTCCAAAGAGATACACGCCTGCATCCATAATAGCAGAGCTTGAGAGGATGGGGCTTGGCACAAAGGGCACGAGAGCTGTGATTATAGACACTCTATTTAAAAGAGGGTATATCCACGGAAAACAGATAAGGGTAACCCCATTTGGAATGTCAGTTTATGAAACCCTCTCTGAGAATGTTCCTGAAATAATGGATGAGGGGATGACAAGAAAACTTGAATATGAAATGGAGAGGATACAGAATGGGGAAATTCAAGAAGAGATAGTAATCGAAAATGGAAAAAGGCTGTTGGAAGAAGCAATAGTTCATCTAAACTCCCTTCAAAATGAAGTAGGCAAGGCTTTGTCAGAGGGGTTAGTTGAAAAGAAGGCTGCAGATTCTATTTTAGGAAAATGTAGATGCGGGCATGATATTAAAGAAATAACATCAAAATCAAACAAAAGATTCGCAGGTTGCTCCAATTATCCAAACTGCAGTATAACTTACCCGCTTCCCCAAGAAGGTAAAATTGAACCACTTGGAAGTGTATGCGAAACTTGTGGGACTCCTCAAATAAAGGTTAGTAGAAAACGAAGGAAGGCATTTATTATGTGCCTAGACCCAAACTGTGCCACAAAGGAGGGATGGGGGGAGTGGAAGAGCAAGAAAAAAGAGGGATAAAAGTTAAAAAAGAGAAGCTCCAAACTACTCCGTAAGGCGATGTAACATGAGGATAGGCACTCTTGTGATTTTCTTATTTTTGTTTGGAGTGTTTTATCCCCAGATAACTCCTGGTTCGTGTAGTGATGGAACGCCGTATGGGAAATGTTCTAATGTTACTGCAGGTAAGTTTTGTACTGGGTTAATAACTAATCCAACACTTCAGGATAACGCAATACGGTGCAAGTGTAGCTCTGTGCCAGGATACACTACGGACCCGTCTAACCCTGATAGATGCATAGCTCTTCAGGCCGGATGTGCAAACAACAATCCCCCATGTAAGGAATATGAGGAATGTATAAACAACAAGTGTGAGAAAAAGAAAGGATGCCAATATGGCAATCCGCCGTGTCCTCCGACACAGGAATGTGTAGATAACCAGTGTGTAATTAAAAGCGGTTGTCTTTTCAACAACCCCCCATGTCCGTTAGGACAAGTTTGCAATGCAGTTACCAATACATGCATCTCGGCATTGGAAATAGAAACGGCCCAACCTTCGCAATCACCTTCTGCTTCTCCGCCAACCAAAACTGAAGCACCTGAGACAGAGGAGGAGGGACCACCTGAGCTTATTACTTATGAACCAAGAAAAGTAGGATTGTGTTGTGCAAGTGCCCTTGCCATTTTGGCAGTTGGGTTTATGGTTATTGTAAAGAAGAGTTAGATTTTTTGCTTTAAAGTTGTTTACTTTAAAATTGATTTGTTTATCTTAATTATTTATAATAGCTAAGCTACAATTATTTTTGTGGCCACGGTGGTGTAGCTAGGCAGCACAGGGGACTGTGGATCCCCGGGCCCGAGTTCAAACTAACGCCAATTAACGGCGCTATAAAGAACAAATCTCGGCTGTGGCCCATTTGTTTTATATAAGAAGATGAAATAGGAGCGTATCCGGTTGAAAAAAATAGTTCTTCAGATGCTACTCTCGCTGGTCATCCTTGCTTTAATTATGTATTTGGCGGATTTTGAAAAAGTTGCTCAGATTATTTATGAGGCCAATCTTTTCTATCTTGCAGTTGCTGTTGTATTCTACTTTTCCATAAATATTGTAATGGTATTTAGAATTGGGATGATTCTAGATTATCTGGGAGAAAAAACAGATTATCGGAGGATACTAACCTCTCATTTTGGAGGTATGCTTGCATCTGATTTTACTCCTGCTCGTGCGGGTTATCTGTTAACGGCTTTTTTGATTTCAAGAAATCAGGGGGTTGACTTAAATAAATCGCTCGTTTCTATTCTTGGCCCGCAGATGTTTGACTTCATATTCAAATTTGTGGCTGGAGGAATTGGAATCTGGTACCTATCTACGTTCATTCTTACTTTTTGGCAAGGAACTAAATTAAATCTCATTATGGGGCTGGTCGTTCTTGGGGGCATGATTTTGTGTATATGGCTCTTGCTCTTTTCAAAGAAGTTTTTAGAGTTAATTTCATTTATAAGAAACCTTCCCGCAGGGAAGCATGCATACGAGACTCTTTTAAATATGCAGCAGAATTCGCATGCTATTTCTAGCCTAACACCGCAGATATTGGTCCTCTTGTTTGTTACGTGGGTTCTCAAAGCAATAGAATGGTGGTTTATCTCAATGGGACTTGGGATAGAGCCAAATATAAATTTCCCGCCTATAATATTTTGGGGTTTTATTCAACCAATAGTTACTCTCTTGCAATTTATGCCATTTCCGACTATTGCCGGGGTAGGATTGGCTGAAGGTGGGGCATCTATTCTGCTTATGCAGTTTGGTGTGAGCTTTCCTCACTCTGTTGCATTTACCTTGATGACTCGTTTTGTGATGGTAATGGTGGATATTATAGGTATTGGTGAGGTCTTGAGGTTAATTTTCAGAAATGAGAAGAAAATGAGTCAAATTAAAGCGCCTAAAATCTGATTCTAAAAGTTGAGCGGTATAGCCTTTTTCCGTCTTTTCTCTGCCCTGCTATTTTCTCTGTCCGTAAATAAGAAAGACCAGATGCCTGGATTACACTCTGCGTCACTCTCTTGCTTCCGACGCAAAGGTTTATACCTTCTTTTAGCTTTATTTCGCGAGAAACAAACGTGATTGGAGCAAGTTGCTTCTTAAAAATAGAGGCATATTTCTGAACTTTAGCTGGATCGCCTCTAAGCTGGATTATAGCTTCGTGATAATGTCCAAGAGATTTTGAACATGTGGGGCAGGTAGTTCTCGTATACTCAACAGCAACATTGTAAGAGCGCATAATCTTCGCGTCGCTCATATGTATGGATACAATTAAACTTGATGTGTTCTTATCAAAATGAAATGATGAGGCTTGACCCTTGCTATTTTTTATGATTATTTCAGCTATATTGTGTGTCGTAGGGGGAACCCAGCCTCGGCCTTTTATTTTATTGCAGACTTTACAAAGAGGGATTTTGACAGAATCTGGTGGCAAAAAAGAGATAGGATAGCAGCTTGTGCAAAAATTTCCTGCAAACTCTGCCTGGGAGGATGACCTACCACACTTTGGGCATATTTTGTGCATTTTAAAATTGATGATTAGTTAAATTATAAATATTTACATTGCTAAAAAGAAGGGGAGATGATGGGTTCAGCTGAACGAGCGATTGGACTTACAAAGTATTTTGTTAGCTTGCCGCGAGCAAGAACGATTGGAGCGTACCTTATTTTGGTTGGTGCTCTCTTCGGGCTTATAGTTAGCATTTCAACTCAAAAAATTGCAGAAATAGAAATTATAGGAAGTGTCGGGATGGGTGTGTTTCTCATCTCTCTCCCGGCTTTCCTCTCAGCTTTTACAGTTTATCTAGTGTGTAGGTGGATACCTCTAAAGCGAGTGCTAGTTCTTTCACTTTTTGGAGCAATGAGCTATGGGGTATTTTATGTAATAGGGATTTTGCTTTTAGAGAGTGGAGTTTCCTTTGGAGGGGAAGTGATTCTCGTAGGATTTGGGCTTATCTTTGTAATATGGTTTTTGATTGCAAAGCTTGTGTTTGGTCTTGGAAAGATTTCTTTTGTTTTTGCAACACTCCAGCTCTTTTATAACGCAATATTTCTTATGACTACCCACCTCATCTCCTTTGACGAAGGCTGGATGCCGATCATCTTAAAGATGTATTTTTCATCATTACTGTTTTTGATTGCGCTATATTCTCTTTTTTTCGTATTGAATGCGCCTATGAAGAGAAACATTGGTGTAGATAGTACGCAAGCAATCTCTATGTTTGCAGCTCAATGGCTTGAAGGCGGAAAAGAGCTTGAAGAAACTTTTGAATCTATGGGGGAAGAAGTTGAGACATTATTGGGGACTATTGTGTTTAAGGGCTCAAAAAAAGAAACGGTTTTCCTGGTGCCGGGAGTGCATTTTGGACCTTTTGGAAATCTCGGCGGCAGTGAATTTTCAAAGTTGCTTGCAAATAGACTGGAAGGTGAGAACAGAGACGTGTTTGTATTTCATTCTCTCGTTACAAATGACATGAATCCTGTCTCATCGCGTGAAATTGAGAAGATAATCGCCTGTTTTGAGGGACAATATAAAAAAATGGAATTTTCGCCTGCGGTTGGGAACATTTGTAGAGGACGTGGCGGAAATTCACATGCCCTCTGCCTCAAAATAAACGACTTTGCATTTGTCGGATTTTCCAGAGCACCTCTTACGACTGAGGATGTAAATTTCGGGATTGGTAGAAGCTTGCAGATGCTTGCAAATAGATTTGTTAGGGAAGCTGTTTTAGTGGACCAACATAATTCTGAAACAGGAGACATAACTTCGGTTGAGCCGGGTTCTCACATCCAATTTGAAATGGAAGAGGCGCTTTTGGACGCTCTGGAAAAAAATAAAAGGATGGAGAGATTGGAACTTGGATGCGGTGCACAAAAACTTGAGTGCAAATCGGTAGGGGGAGGTGGGATAAAAACTGCTCTCTTTGGATTTGGAAAAAAGTTTTTTGCGTTAATTTTGTTAGACTCTAATGGAGTCGTTCCCTCTTTTAGAGATGAGGTAATAAGAGAGGTAAAAGAATGGGGAAAGAAGAAAAAAATGGAAGTAGAAGCCGAGATTTTTACTACAGATACTCATGAGGTGAATATTGTTCAGGGAGTCTTGAATCCTGTAGGAAAGAGGCGTGAAGAGGGTGAGGAAGTTATTTCTGCTATTGTTAATTGCCTAGAAGAAGCTAAAAGGAACATGGAAGGAGTAAGCGCGGGCGTTTCTGTGGACAGATTCACCACAACTGTATTGGGAGCGAAAGTCTCCACTGAAGTAGTTGCAACTATAAGTGCAGTAATTGCAATCGCAAGGATAGCTATACCTGTGATACTTATAGGCACCGTTATCTTGATTTTATGGAGCCTTACAAAAATTAAGTAAAAGAAGTGAGAGGGGATTTTCTGAAGCTTGGATTTTTTACAGATACTTATCTTCCAAATAGAGACGGCGTAGTTAGGGTTATATTAAACACGAAGGAAGTTATTGAAAGAAAAGGACATAGAGTATACACGTTTGCACCTTATGGAAATGAAAAAACGAACGTCGATGAAGATAACGACGTATTTTACTATCATTCTGCAAGTTTTTTTCCCTATCCAGATTACAGAGTTGCACTATTTCCGTTTTTTGCTTATAAGAGGGCACAGAAGGTTGGAGTGGAGATAGTGCATTCTCACGGCGTTGCAACGATGGGAATTGCGGCTTTAAAGACTGCGCGCATGCTTAGGGTTGGGTCGGTTGCAACGTTCCACACTCTTTTGCCAAATGCTGCGCGTTACATAGGTGGAAGCTGGTTTCTTGAAGGCATAACCAAAAGAGCAATATGGAGATATTTGGAGTGGTATTATAGTCAGTTTGAGCGCGTTATATCTCCAACCAATTATACAAAAAAGATCCTTCAAAAGCATGGAATAGAGGCTGTTGTCTTGCCAAGTGGTGTGGATACAGCAAGATTTACACCTAATAAAAAGTTAGGGGAAAGGATAAAAAAGAAATGGGGAATTTGTGGCAAGAAAGTTGCTCTTTATCTTGGAAGAATTGCTCGAGAAAAAAGGTTGGAGATTTTTTTTGAGGCTGCAAGCAAAATAAACAAGGAATCTGAAATCTTTTTTGTTGTTGCAGGGAAGGGACCAGCTTTGGATTACTACAGGGCAATGGCAGAGAGGATGAACATCTCTGGAAAGGTTATTTTCACAGGATTTGTTCCTGAGGACCAACTTTCGGCGTATTATAATGCAGCTGACGTGTTCATTATGCCATCATCCTTTGAGACACAGGGTTTAAGTGCTCTGGAAGCACTTGCTTGTGGGGTTCCGATATGTGTTGAGAGGGATTCTGCCACTGCAGAATTCGTCAAGAATGGAAAAAATGGGGGTTTGTTTTCAGATGCGGAAGAGTGTGCAGAGAGCATATTAAAGATTTCTACTCAAAAAATCAAGATGAAAGAATTTGCAAGAAAAACTGCGTTGGAATACTCAAACGAAAAAATGGTTGGAAAGCTCCTCGAGCTTTATAAGCAGCTCATCTGATTAAATACCTCAGATTAGATAATTATTGAATCTATAAATGATGGCAACTGCTCAAGAGATATTAGAAAGAGTCTCTTTGAAGCAACTTCAAGTTTGATTCTTACTGCAAGTGGAGTTGTAGAGGTGAGTCGCTTAGAAAACTCTTCAAGCACTATTGAATTTTCAAAAAGGAGGATTGTTGGGTATTCGGAAATGGAGCATAGTGCGCGATAAGCAGATGAATCATCCTCAAAGAAGCAGATAGCGTATTCTCTTCCAGATATAGAAAATTTTACGTCTGCCTCTTCATTGCTTGTTGGTCTTGAAAATTTGATTGCTTTGGTTATAAGTACATCTCTAACGTGTCTGAATAGAGATAGATTCTTGAGGCTTCTTTTTGCTTCGGTTTCCCATCTTTTCAGACACCAGAAGCCTAGTACTTCTTTTACCTCGCCAGTACGGTTTTGGATTTGGAGCAAAATGCGCTCAAGATTGTAATCACCAATGATTATTGGACTGCCGTTATGCTTCAACTTCCTAAACCCGCTTTTGAGGTCTTCAAGTGAAAGTGGCATGTATCGCCATTGGTACGTTTTATTTACGGTATCAAAGAGCTCCAGTACTTGATCTTTCTTTATTGGAATCTTTATTTGTGATATTGGTGGAAATTCAGGTATATCTATAACAAGAAGCTGTTTTTCTGGCTTGCGGAGATAGGTGCCTATTGCAAAAAACAGAATAGTCAGCATTCCCATGAAGATGATTAGTGGATTTTCATAAAACTGCTTTTGAAGTATATACTCGATTTGAATAGATTTTTTAAAGCCGCCGTCGAACTCGAAGGTGAAGTTATGGGTACCGGGTGGAAGATTCGGAACATAATAGAGAAGAACGGTTGATGGTTGGATTTCTTTCTCAAATTTGCCATCCACCGAGACTTTTAGGCGCTGGAATGGTATTTTCTCCTCTTTGGATGATGTAAAGGAAAATGAGAAATTCCCGTTTTTAAAGTCTTGATTGGCTACATAGACAGAAAAGTCTTCTACCTCTACCTGCGCCTGAGCGTAAACTCGGTTCGTAGAATCAACTACCCGGAGTATGTAAATTCCAGAAGGAAGAGAGGAGTCATAATCAAATGGAAGCGGTGATTGGAGATTGGTTAATCCTTCTTGTACTTGCTCAGATTTTATTACTTGTCCATCTTTTATTGTCTGAAGGAATAGCTTTCTTTGACCTCCCCCGGATTCTTTAAAATCGAGTATTAAACGAATCTTTTGCCCAGTCAGATAGGTTGGCAAGAATGAGCTTCCTCCTTTTACATAGATGTTTGAATTTTGCTTCTTGCTTAATGCTAAATCAACTCGTCGGCTTATCTTTTGTCCGTCTGGCGATTCGCCTTCAAAGCGTATTATTGAGAAGATTTCTGATGGCAGAAGAGGGGGGGAGTAGATATAAACGGTATCAGAGGTTGAATTCTCGACCATAAGTTGCACTTCTGTTTTTGCCAAAACATTCTGCCATGCATAATTGGAGATTAGTCGAGAAATGTCCTCAGCTGCGGTTTCGCCGTTTCTTCGCCATCCTCCATCGAGTGTTTGGGGTAGGAAGACGAAATAACTCGAGTTTAAGGCGAGTGCTGATATTGACCCATAAATTTTGGTTTTTGCGATCTGAGACGCGATTCGGGGTGCGACGCTGTATTGTGGGTCGAACAATCGAAAGTCCTCGTCAGATGGTGTCGGACGTTCAAATATAAATGGCAGGGAGGAAAGCAGTTCCTTTGACGATACGATTGGAATGCCCTCATCATTAAGAATGCGGTCAAATGGAAGGCCTATATAAATAATTATTATCCCTTTTGAAAGGAGATCCTGATAAAAAAAACTGCTTTCAAATAATTTAGTGGGAAAATAACCAGTTGGTATTATTAGAACTGAGCGAGGCGGAAGTGACTTAAGTTGCGCATATGTAACATCATTGACGGATATTTCGTTGAGAGTTAATAGCTCTTCTAGCTTTGACCTAAAGGTCTGGTAAGTTTCTGCTTGATGGCTCTTTGTTTGAAGAATAAAAACTTGTCTTGGAAGGGGATTTGGGAAAAATGTTGCAAGAATTTTTGCTGATGAAAGGTCCTTTTGATTATAGGAAATCTCGAAATAGGCTGTGTGAAATTGAGGGGTCTCGCCCCAATCAAGAATCTGAAAGTCTTTGACTTCGACATCAACCCAGGGAGTATACGGCGCTTTTTGTGGTGGCGGTGGCTGGTTTTGTGAAAATGAAAAGTAGAAAGCCGCCAAAAGAAGAAAAAAAGCAAATGCAGCTATGGGCAAAAGAATGGTTTTGATGGTGGGTGAAGTTTTAGGAGCTTCTTCTGCTTTTTTTTCATCTGCCTTTTGCGCAACCGGAACTTTTTTTTGGGGAGTGGAAAGAAAAGACGAAACGCGTTCAATCAGATTTTTTGATAATGGTGGCTTCTTCTGAACAAATCTCTTTACATTCTCATATTTCTTTCTTATTGTAAAGATATATGCCTTTTTTGAAATGCGAAATTTGAGCGTTTCTTCATCCACCATAGGACCAGATCCCATCAGCCCAAGTTTAAAATTAAATCAACTCATTCCTTGATTGCGAGGTAGCCTTCCAATACAAGCCTGTTTAACACTGCCTCTACCCGACTTTCTGGAACGCCGTAAGTTTTTGAAAATTCAGTTATGTTTATCTCTGAGTTGTGTTCGTGAATCCAATTTTGTATTTTTGATGCAAGAACTTCGTCAGAAATGGACTGGAACTCTGCAAGCTTATTTGCAAGCTCATCTTTTGACACTTTTAGTTCATAGTTTTCCCGCGAAAGGAGAGTATTTGCCTCCTGTAGGTCTCGAACTCTCTTTTGAAGAGAAATAACCTCTGATTTTAGGCTGTCGTAGAGAGAGTAGAGTTTATCGTAATCGCTAGTAACGTATTCCTCCATTTCAGATAGAGCATTTTCCAGCATTTGGTATATCTTTCGATTGTCAATGCTATAGTTGGATCCCAACAGCGTAAGAAGATTGAGGAGATACTTTAACATATCAAGTTTTCTTTTTTTTGGACTCATTCCGGCTGTATAGGTGTAGAGAAGCTCTATTTTGTCTGGATGGAAGTAGGTTAGTGAAAACAAGAATGGGTTTTTGTGGATATCTCTACTCTCGACGTTTATTCCAATGATGGTTTCGTTTTCTTCTACCAACTTTAAAAACGAAAGTTGAGAAAGTGATTCAAAAACGTCTTTTTTGCTGCCTACCCTTGAAGCCTCTAAGAATATTCCGCTAACCTTTGGCGGAGTCGTTGCTTTTTGCTGTTTTTGTGGAGGCAGATGATATCACCTTTTTTTCTTTTTGATTTTTTTTGATTTAGATTTAGTGGCAAGAATGGCTTGTTTAGACGTCTTTTTCTCTAAAGAAGGCTGCTCAGACAGAGACGGCGGTGGTTGAGGAGTCTCTTCAATTGCAGGAACGTATGAGGTAAGAGAAAACAGCACAAGAAAAGCTCCGATGAAGATAGATATAATAAAAGTTCCGAGGGACAGTGTCCCGCTAAGAAGAGAGAGACCAACAAAGGCAATGAAGATGATGACTGCAAGGGCAATGTACTGAACCAGTGTCTTTTCAAATTTAGTCCTTCTTTTCTTATATTCTTCATACATCTCTTCGCTCACAATAAGTCTGTTATTTTTTGCGATTCCAAAAAAACGCTTTATTTTTCTTATTGAGCGTATCACTATGTCTTCCTTGACTGGATAGCCAACGCCTTCATTTCCTGACATTATGCAAATCCCTCTTTCCATATCTCAAAACACCTCTTTTATGTGTGTCTACTCCTCCAATATAACTTGGGTTATATCTCGTCCAGTCATCCCAAGTTTTTTGAAATCTGTTTTGGAGAATATATTTATTATAGTTAAGTCGTCGATTCCCATATCTTTGAGAAGGGAAGTTATATTATTTCTTCCAAGGCCGTAGCGTTCAAGAAGGATAACAAATGAGATCACATCAAGATGGTTGTTTTTCTTTGAAAATAAAGAGACTATTTCTTCTATATGAACTGTGTCGAGGCCAAAAGACAGCAACTTCTTTTTTAATTCTCCTCTCTCAAATGAGACTACTTTAGCCATAAGCTCATCCCTCCGTTCCTCCTCTGAAAGAGCAGAAGAGAGATCCAAGAAAAGCTCTTGCAGAGGTTCTTCACCGTCAACGCGCTCCATTATAAATGTCTCTGAAAACTGCATTGTTGTCTGAAAAGCCATATTTACTGCGCAGGACCCAAGCCCCAGCTTTGCAATCTCATCTCTCATAAAATCCGAAAAATTGAGAGTGTTTTGCAGATAGTTCAAAAAGCGCTCAAATTTCACTCTAAAAATAAATGTGGTCCCAACGTTTGAGAAGATTGCTTCTGAGATATCTGTAGGATTTTGTGAAGCAACAATAAGCCCAAACTGGTATTTTCTTCCTTCCCGGACAATCATAACTGCATCTGAATTATCGTCCTTTGCAATTTTCCATGCTTCATCAAGCACAACCAAAAGACGCAGGCCAGCCGTTGAGCTCCAACCTGACTCACGCATCTTTTCCTTTATGAACTGGAGCATAGATAGAGCAGCTAAGCCTCTGAAGACTTCATCAGGGAGTCCAGATAGGTCCAAATCTACAAGACCAGCATTTAAAAGTTGCTCTAAGTTAACGGTTGATTGTTGTGCAAAATAATCTTCGCCTTCGCGAGTAAACTGCTTTATTCGATAGATTGCATTTTCAAGTTCTGCCGGAAATTCGTATGTTCCTGCTGCAAGCTGATCTTCAAGGATGTGTTGTACATCCCGCAATGTTGGCGGTTGAAGTGGGCGACCTGCACGGTCACGCTGGACTTTTCTATCAAGCTTAAATCCAGCCTCAACATAAGCTTTTTCTATGGCATTTTCGGTAAGTCTTTTTTGTTCAGGGTAATGACTTATGTCTGTGAGTATCTCCAACGTTCGGATAATCTGTTTTATCCTATCATTTGGTTTCATTCCGCCCAAATCAAGGAGATTTATATAAGAGCCCTTGCCAAGTGAAATTACAATGCCGCCTGTTTGTTTTACCCACTCCTTGTATTCTCCTGCCCAGTCAATTATAAACGCATTGGTTCCCCAGACAAAGCTGGCTCGAGTTAGAAAAGTTTTTACAAAATAGCTTTTTCCAGAGCCGGTTATTCCAACCACACAGATATGTGGATTAGTGATTCGCTGGAATGTCCAATAAAAAGGAACGTGAAAAATCTTTGTTCTTCCTATATAAATGGAATTTGTGGGGTCTGCCATGAGGTAATCCTCTGGCGGCTCTGGCGGCCTGACAAAAAAATTGCGCCTAGCTACATCGCGATTAAAGACGTGAGATAGTTTTAGCCTTCCCATTTTTACCACCTTATGAGAGGCGAGCCTCGAGCTCCTTTTCGTTGGGAGGTATCATGTACTCCCAATCAAAACATGTTTTCATTTCCTCTCCGGTTAGAACGATTACATCAACGTTTAGTGCGTTTGACACCGTAGCTCTTATTTCGTTTGCCTGAGATTTTACTGCAGCAAGTGCCGCTTCCTTTGAGACACCGGTTGCTGTTGTCATTACATAAGCTACGCACCCCATTGGCTTAATACCGCGTGTGAGTTTTGCTATTTGGTTTTCCCACATCGCAACTTCGCGCTCGTAGCGGTCTATTTTGAGGATGTCAGGCTCAGGTTTGTCGCGTTCTCTGGAGAGTCTAAGCTGAGCCTCTGCATATTTCGTCTCCATTTTTTCGCGGAATTCGTTTAAATCTTTTAGATAGATAAGAAGGCAGAATTTGGTAACAAACCGCACTGAGGATATTGCCCGCTCAAAATATTCTGAGTAAATTATGTTTTCTTCAGGTGTTTTGTCTGTTGTTGACTCGTAGATCCTGACTCCCAAGAACATGGATGCATAGTAAGTTGAGCCGACTTTTTTTAAGATAGCATCCTGCTCTGGTGGGATTTCATAGCCTGTATCAGTTATCTGTACTATCCTTGCACCACTAGTCAAGAAAGGGAATAGAACGTAGCCATACTTGTAGAAAGCTATTGCACCTACCGCACCTAGACCGGCAAATATGCCTCCTATGAGGGAAAGAGGCCCTCCGCCTCCTGTGAATGCGCCTATAACTCCAAGCAATCCTATTAAAGCAGAACCGTATCCCATCTGCTTTGTATCAACTATCATACTGATCCCCTTCAAAACTTACAAAGAGGCTATTTTTAAAGTTTATTAAGAGGGGAAAGATTTTTTGGGTTTGCCTCTCTTAAAAAAAGCCAGATAAAAAGACCAGAAAGAGACACCGCAGATAAGAGCGATAGGTACAGCACAAGCCTTCCAAGTTGATGGAGAGGGTTGTCTGTATTGTAGTTATCCCAGGCTAAGCGCTTATCTTTCCACCCCACAGGATAGAAATAGAAGACATGTAGATAGTCAATTGCAAGAAGCGAATAAGGTTCTAATCTTGCTGTTCCAACGTAAATGCGGTAATAGGGCGTCTCTTCCTTTTTTATCTCTCTAACAAGAGCAAGGTTGCTTTTTAAGCTGTTTATTTCTTTTTCATAGAGAGTTTTATCGGCCTTGCTTTCTCCCCATCCACAATCTCCCGGTACGCACTCTATAAGAACCATTTTTGCAAGTACATAATTATTTGGGTCGCGAAGCTGGGGAAAATAATTAAGCTCTGCTGTCTCAAGATAGTGACGATCCATCAGAGCCCATGCTATTTTTCCTCTGTATATACGAGTATCTGCAATATAAAGAGTATTTTGAGGGGAATGCTTTTCAATTTCTTCTCTAAGTTCTAGTGTCGGATGCGACCTTTCATAATTAAGCACTATTACGTAAACGGAAAAGATCACAATCAAAAGAGAGATGGAGGGGAGAACTAGCGGCGATTTGATAAACCGAGAAATGGCACGCTCAGAAGCTAACACTGCTTCGGAGGCAAAAAAGGAAAGAAGCGGAGCAAAAACCGTAAAATTTTTTGGAAGGCCGGTCGACGCCAGAAGAAATATGAAGGGAAAAACAAAGCAAGAAGCCAAAAGCATGTGAAAATGAGTTGGCCTACGGATGAGCAATACTCCGAGACCTATAGTTCCTGCTAATAGGATTGCAGGGTCGTATTTGAAGAGGTGTTCAATGACTACTCTTGAAAAGTGCTCTGGTAAAACCCCAATGTCAAACTCCGGCATGCCAAGGCCCTCATAGATACCCGGGTCAAGTCGAAAGAATCTTGTAAAGATTATATCCATTTGTCCCTTCTCGTTGAACAGAAGAAAGTTGTATATTAGGAGAGGGGATATTAGGAGAATTAACAAAATCGCAGATAGAATCATATTTTTTGGTTCAAGAGCGAAGGTCTGGTTTTGGACTTTGCTTTTGTATATCCGCCAAACTAGAAAAGCTGCAGATACAAAACCAAATGCTAGCGCATATGACTTTATCAGAGTAGCAATTCCCAGAGTTAGAGATGAAAGAAAAAGATATTTGGGTTCTGTGGTTTTTATCAGCTTCACGGAGAAATAGAGGAAAAGCAGGATGAAAAAACTGCATGTAAGTCCCATATCGCCTATTGTATACGAAATATGAAACCCTGAAAATGAGAGAAAGAGCGATGAAAGAATGGCCTGAGTGGGGGATGAAAACTCCTTTATTAAAAGATAGAGAAGTGGGATTGATAGAAGGCCGTATACCAATGAAAGAAATCTGGAAGAAAGAATGGAAAGCCCAAAAATTTTATAGACCAAGTCGGCCATATAAAAATAAAGCGGTGATTGGTCAATTGTAGAGATGTGATCGGAATTAAAGAAATTGTAAGGACGCACAGTATAGAGATTTTCGTCCCACCAAGGCTCAGTAGTATAAAGTGTATAAAGGCGAAGGCCAAGGGAGAGAACGAAGGCAAGAAAAAAGATGAAATAGTGAACGTTTCCTTTCATTGGAAAATGATTGGTAAGCAAGATTATTAAAAGTAGTTTGAGAAAAGCAAAGATGTTCTGCCGCGTTAGCTCAGCCTGGGAGAGCATTCGGCTGAAGACCGAAGTGTCGCTGGTTCAAATCCGGCACGCGGCATATCAAACAATTAGGCATATTAAATTAGGAGTTTGTCTGCTCTTGCAAAGGTATAAATAGAATTTTGATGTTAGAAAATCAAAAAAAGCGACTATAGTCTAGCCTGGTTAGGACACGAGATTGCCAATCTCGAGAGCCGGGTTCAAATCCCGGTGGTCGCATAGATGCACATAAATGCGTTATAGTTTATGAAGGTGCGACTGTCGTTCAACCTGGTTAGGATGCGAGCCTTCCAAGCTCATGATCCGGGTTCAAATCCCGGCAGTCGCATTTAATCTTTGCGGCTATTTTATTAGATTGATAATGTTGGTTTGCTAGGTTGGTTTGTTAGGCGGAAGCAAGAAAATAGGCGCAAGAAAAGGTGTCTCCAAGACCAACAGTTATGGCTGGATGTGAGATTTTAAGCGACGTCGCTTTTTGTGCGTATTTAAAGAGAGCTGTCCAAGTTGGGTTTTTGCCATATTTTGCTTTGTATGAGCAAACGATTCTTGCAAAAAGAAGAGCCAAATCGTCTCCCTGTTCTTTTGGAAATGTAAAGGAGGTAAACGGGGTGTGATAAAGAATTTTTACAACGCTTTTTGGAAGTTTATTTATTGCTCCGATACCGTGTGTGTATGTAAGCTGAAAAAGCTCTTCATCGTTTAAACCCACGCAATAAGCAAAAGGAAAAGCATACTTTTTTATTACTTCCATAACGGTTTTTTTCTGAAAGTCTCCAAGTTCAATGAAGATTTTGAGTTTCTTGTTTTTGGCTTTTAGAGATTTAAGAAAATTGCATGCCTCCATCGCTTCATGTGCAGAGCTCATAAGGTGAAACCCTCCAACAAAAAGGTGTGAAAAATGTTGAGCTCCTGTGTGTAGGCTTTTTGAAGAAATAATAGGACAAGGGTCATAAGAGAAAATTATGCGATTTCTGACATCTGGACGCACGCAATATTCGAGAATGTAATGAATTGGAAACCTTTGAAGCTGGTTTTTTAGCTTATCTGCACGCACTGCCGATTTGCCACAAAGAGCATATATGAGTTTGGGATTAGAAAAAAAAGAAAAAAGGTGTTTGCTTGAACATGCGCAGATTATGTTGCATCTTGTTCCCAGAGAAGATGCAAGCTCAGCGGCCTGACCTGCTTGTCCCCCTATTTTAAGTGTTGGGTTGGGAAAGGCGTTTTGAAGACATAAAAGCTCTCGTTTTCCTATTTTTACCTCTCTCTGGATGCCTGACCTAATATCAAGAGAGAGGCGAGTATTTTTCTTGACAAAGGGCAGGTTTAGTATTTTGCTTGTGCTGGTATGCAATATTGCATCTAAGCAGACATTAAAGGCAAAGAAAGAGTTTTTGGGAAATGCTGCCTTTGCGCATGCTACGGCTTCAACAAATTGTTGCATAGAAAAACGAACGCAGGGGTATTTTAAATAAATTCGCATATAATCACTTTGATAGTGCATCCGTAGTCTAGCCTGGTAGGATCCGAGCTTCCCAAGAAACTCCGACAAAAACAAATAGTATGGATAGTTTGGGTTTTCGGAAGAAGCTTGAGACCCGGGTTCAAATGGAGTAAATTCTCCGGAAATCCCGGCGGATGCACTTTATTACGGAGATGTTCTATGAAAATTAAGGATTTAGTAACCCTGTTTTTTCTCTTTCTTCTGCTTTATCCACATTGCCCGGAGGGTTCGTCGCGAGTTATTGTCCCTGCTGTTTTGGGGGATTCGGAGAAAGGAGGGCTTGCCGAATTCACGGTGCAAATCAAGAATGGAAGCGGGAAAGTTTATACTGCAGTAAGCCCAAAGGTAGATGTAACGGTTCAGCTGTCTGAAGAAATTGCAAGCTTTGTAGGTTTTAAATATCTGAATTTAAGCCAAGAGGAATGTGACGTCTTTTTCACAATTAAGGAAGAGGAGCTTGGAGCAAACTCAATAAATGGAATGTCTGGTGGTGCAGGAATGGCTCTTGGAGTTATAGCTGCTGCAACAAATAGGACTATCGGGAAGGGTATTGCAATAACAGGGACAATTGAGCCAGACGGTAGCATTGGTTCAGTGAGTGGGATTATTGAAAAAGCAGAGGCCGCACGGAGGGGGGGACTGGTGTACCTCATTGCCCCCAAGAGAAGTTTTTTTGAGACACTATTATTTAGTACCGTGAATACGAGTATACGAATTATTGAAGCGGCTAATATAGATGAGGTAGTCCAGATAGCACTATTTGGAAAAATAGAGAAAAACGAGAGTAGGCTGAACGTAGAACGATTACC
Source organism: Candidatus Anstonellales archaeon (assembly GCA_038869735.1). Classification (NCBI taxonomy): domain Archaea; kingdom Nanobdellati; phylum Microcaldota; class Candidatus Micrarchaeia; order Candidatus Anstonellales; species Candidatus Anstonellales archaeon. The sequence goes on from JAWCQO010000001.1 coordinate 137,367, forward strand.
AGTAAACATCAGCGAAAACGATATAGGTAAGAGAAGGGATGCCGTCAAACTGCTTGCAAAGGAGATGCTGGTCGAGAATTTTGACGTCGAACTAAATGAGAAGACAAAAGAATATTTCAGGATAAGAAAAGAAAATGCGGAGACTCTCTTTGAAAAAGGTTATTATTACAGCTCTGCAAATGAGGCCTTTTTATTATGGATCGACCTAGAGTTTCTAAAACTTCTTGAAGAAGGGAGGGACATTGCATGGAGTGCGACTCGTATTGAGGAGTGCTTATCCAAGCTTGAATCAAAGAGCATCTCTCCAACTGAGGTTAACTGGGAGTTTTATGTGGGATCCAAACTTCGTGAGCGATGGAGCAAAAAAAAGATTTCTGACACATTAAATAAAACACCGCGAGTTTCAGAGGAAAGGGGCTATCTTTTGAGAGAGTCGCTTTACTCATTTGGATGGTGCAGAGTATCAAATAGGCTCGCTGATATGGCAATTAGCTATGAACAAAGTAGTAGTAGAATAGACGAAAACAGCTTTAAGCAGATGGCAGCTGATAAGATTTATGTAGCAAAAAACCTAGTTGGAAAAGGAGGGATAGTAGATGAAGAAGCTCTATGGAGACTGGAAAATGCTGAAATACTTTATGAAGATGGAGAATACCTGGCATCCATTTTTGATTCTACTTATGTATATGCCATACACAGTGCACGTCTAGAAGCATTAAAGACTGCTCCTGAGGAACTTGAAAAGAAGGTGCTTGATTTTCTGAAATGGGAGTATAATGGAACATGGGCAGGTGCATACGCTTCTCATGGAAAATATCTCTACGAAGCGGACAATAAGGCAAACCTTATTATTGCTTATTACTCTCTTAGGTTTGCATCTGAGCTTGAGAAAGCTACCAATGAGATTGAGAGAAAAATTTTGGACTTGAAAAAAGAAAATTTGAAAAATAAAAATGATAGGCTAGAGGTAGAAGAAAAGAGGGAGGGGGTAGAACAAAGTTTTTATAGCAAAATGCGCGAAGTCCTGATTATAGGTGCCGTTTTGGCTTTAGCGGCATTGTTGGTCATGTTCCTTCTGTTAAGATTCAGAAAGAGGAAAAAAGGGAAGAGAAAGATTTAGCGTTTGTATCTTAAAAATGCGCCTATTCCATAAAACGATTGCAAAAACTGTAAGCCTTCATCTGTCTCCTTGGAGATGAGTTTTACTTCTATATTGTTTTTTTCTGCTATTTCCATAAAGTCGTCAATAAGTGGCTTTGATTCTGCCAGAGTAAAACCCAAAGCGGAGAGTTCTGCCTCCTTCGCTTTTAGCTCCTGCTCGTTTTTCAGATTGAAGAACAGCTCCTCTTTGGAGTTACTGACAAACCTAGCACGCAGATAAGAAAGCCCTTCTGAAAGTAATAAGAGAGATACTGCCTTCGCTTCCAATGCTTTTCTTACATCTGGTTCGCCATAAATTGCAAGTCCGCCGTGGGCAACCTCTTTCATAAATGAGTCAATCAGTTTCTTTTCAGAGATGAGTTCTTGGTTTTCAAGAATTTCCTCGCTTTTTGAAAGAACCTCGCGAATTCCGTATTCGTCTGTGTAGCCAGTATCGACCACTCCAAGTATCTTTATCTGGTAGTTAAATGGCTTTTCTTTATAGAAGAACTCTTTTGTGGGCCCTGGACCTCCGATTATCACTCCTTTTATTCCGGAAAGAAAATATTGGTCCATTGCTTCTCCGACACGCTTGTAGTATCTTTCTATTGATTCTTCTATGAGGCGCTCGAATCTTCTTGCAGACTGCCCTCCTTTTCTGATTTTGGCGTGCGCTGTGGAGTTTAGTCGCTTGAGAATCTGTATATTTGTACCACGAACAGTTGCAAGTGTTGCCTCTCTTCCGTCCATAACGACGATTCCATAGGTGTCTTTGACCTCAAGTAGATTTTGGAGAGGCTCCAAAAAGAACTTAGAGTCGCACCTGTAAAGCTGTATATTGAGCGGCTCTGGGGGCTCAAGAGAGAATAACTTTATGTCGGTTTTGGCTGGATTATCAGATACGTTGCCGCAGAATATAACAAGCCCGTTTTTTGGCGTTTCTCTAAAAATTTTTAGATAGCCTATTATTTTTTCAAGTGCGTCCTGGACGTTCTTGCGCGTGGATTTGCTCTTTATGTTTGAAGCTTGACCGGCCTCATTTTTCAATTTGTTTGACATCTCAAAAATGGGATAGGAGGGAGGGATATAAACAGAAATAAGCTCAGTTGAGCCTCCAGAATAGGAGGAAAGCTCTTTGAGGAATTTTTTTAGCTTAAATACTGCCTTTCCGCTGTCTTCCATTTTTGCTCTTGTATAATTAGAGATGCCTTATTTAAAAGAAGGGATGCCTCCTATTATCTCTACTCTGCCAGTTGATATGAAGTATTTTGCTCCAAGGACTATTAGCTTGCCGTCTGATTCAAGCTTCGAGATTATGTTGCTTTTTCGGATTTCAGATACAGAGTTTAGGATGTTTTTGATGCATAAGTCTTCTGGGTCATGAATTTTTGAATCTTTGGTTAATGACCCTATTTTGGTTAAGAGTTGCTCTATGCTTTTGCTGTTGTGTTGCTTTTCGTTAAAAGAGGCGGCAGCTATCACTGCACCGCATTTCTCGTGTCCCAGAACAAGTATGAGTGAGACCCCAAGGTGCTCTGCGGCGTATTCCAACGAGGCAAGAGTACTTATGTCTACAACATTGCCGGCGTTTCTTACGACAAAAATCTCGCCAAGCGAGCAGTCAAATATGATTTCTGGGCTTACGCGAGAATCTGAACAGCAGAGGATCGAGGCAAACGGTTTCTGACCAAGAGCCAAGGATTCCCGTTTTTCCGCAGGAACTTTGACGTTGCCTTGGTCTGCACAGAACCTCTTATTTCCTTCAAGTAGTTTTAAAACAAATGGGTTATGTTGAAGAGTCAGTGGTGCCACCACGTTGGCAGGAATGTTCCGCTTTTCTTTGTCAGCCAATGGGCCCTTATTTATTTCAAGGAATCTTGTCAAGTCTCGTTGCATAAAATTCACCTCATGACTTTTCATTATTATCTTGTTTAATGGGAAATTTTTCATATGCTAATTTGTTTTTTTTAGATTGCTTGAAGATAGAGCATACACTTCGAGAGTCGGGACATGCTGGTATAGCTTATCCTCGCCCCGTAGATAAATACATTTGTTCCCAAGGATTTCTGGTAAAGAATTTTGTGAGAAAGAAGTTTAAAATAGTTTCTCTTTTTCAAAAAGTTTTGAGGCATCCATTCTGTAGGCAATTATATCTTGAAGCCCCCAAAGTTTTGCAAATCCTCGTGAATCTCGCTGGTCAAAAAGCGCGTTTTTGGCTCTGGACGAAAGCCTTGGGTCATATAGGGCATAGCTAGAGCTCATTTCCACAAGCTCAATAGTGCCCCTGCAGATTGAAAGCTCTACTGTGCCGGTAACTGCATTTTGAGTGTAGGAGATAAAGCCTTCAAGAGCGTGGCGCAGTCTTGTGTACCAGCCGCCATCATAAACTAAACGTGACCAGACGTGGTCAAGATAATTTTTAAGCTCAAGTTCCTTTGAGGTTAGAGTAAGGCGTTCAAGTTCCTTGTGAGCCATAGTTATGATAGTAGCTGCAGGACACTCAAAAACCTTGTGGGATTTCAGGCCTATTAGATTATCTTGGACAGAGTTGTATCTGCCTATTCCGTTTTTGCCGCCTACCTTATTTAGAGCCAAAAAAACGTCGCTGTTTTTGTAATATTTCTTGTCTGGCAGGATTCTGAGCCTATCAGGAAAACCGTGTTTGAAATCAATAATAAGCCTCGTGGAGGATGAAGGACACTCCTGAGGGCTTTTTGTCCAGTTATATGCTTGTTCTGGAACGCGAAAGGAAGGAGATGACAGCAACCCGTATCTTATTGTCCGGCACCAAAGGTTTTCATCAATGGAAAATGGAGGTTGCTTGCCTAATTTTATCCCGACATTTTTCTTTTTTACATATTCAACTGAATCTTCTCTTGAAAGGTTCCAATCTCGCACAGGGGCAATTATTCGAAGATGTGGCGCAAGCACGCGTATTGAGTTTTCCATCCTAAATTGGTCGTTTCCGCTTCCGCTTGAACCATGCACGACTGCATCGCACCCTTCCATTTCGGCTGCTTTGACTAGATATTTTGCAATGATTGGCCGGCTAAGTCCCTCGCTGTTGATGAATCCCTCGTGAAGAGTGTTTGCCCACACTCCCTTTTTTATGTTAGCTAAAAGATCCTCTTTTGCATCAAAAAAGAGATTTTTTTCACACACAAGAGGGGCCGTTTGGCGGGCTTTTTTGAGGTTTTGGCCCAGGTCAAGACTCACGGTTACGATTTCTATGCCCAGGTCTTGAAGGATAAGGGCCATTGCTGTAGAATCAATTCCACCAGAGTAGGCAATCGCGCACCTTTTTATATCTTTATATTCCAGTTCAAAGCTCTTTCTTATGCGCTCAAGTAAATCGGATTGCACTCCGATCACCCCTGACGCTGCACTATTGTGCAGCTGCCTTCGTAAAACGATGGGATTTGTATCTCTGCGCGGTTTGTGTAAAATTTTGAACCACCAGTGCCTTCGGAGATATGAAGCTTAAAATAGCGTGAGTAGATACTTTCGCATTCAGCTACGCTAGTGGTTCTATTTTCGTATATGCACTTGTTATTATCATACGCAACTATATATGTTTGGTTTTTTCCAAGGAGGTTTAAGGAAGCGACTATATCCACGCCGCATTGCATAACCGCTCTTCTCCCCTCAGCCGTCCGGGCATTTCTTAAATCCATGACAACATAAAAGCTTTGGGACTTTTCTATTGATTGCTTAAATTCATTTATACTTACTTCTTGCTCAGTAACAAAAAATGCAAAAATGACAGCGAGTGCAATAGTTAAAGTTATTGCCAGCAGAAAAATTAGGATATGCTTCTGAAAGTCTGCAGCGTTCATTTAATCTCCCCCTATCTGCGAGGTCCATCTTTATTTCCAATCTTACTTTTAGGAAATGACCTTTGAGATATCACACCTTTTCATATAAAGCGCGTCCCCCGAGATATGCGCCTCTTTAGTATATACAACAAAAAATTTTGGCGTAAGGTTTTTTGGAGAATATGAAAGTTTAATTATAGGAACATCTCCTATTTGGGAGTAGCAGTAGTCCTTGCTTTTGGCTGTTGTGTTTCCTGAAAGGTAACAGTTCTCATCTTCTATTTCGTATCTTATATAAGAAAGATTCAAAGCCTGAAGACTGGAGCCCACCTTATCTGCACAAGAGGAGAGGTAAAGCCGCGCTCCAACAGTGGAATTAGTGTTATCAACTATTATAACTGAGCTGTTGTGCTTATAAAGTTCGCTTTTGAACTCGAGAAACGTCGCAGCGTTTGCTGCTTCATTTAGCAGTGCATAAAACCCTAATGAGGAGATGGCAAGGACAAATATGAAAACAAGGACAGTAGCAGTCCAACCAAGCAGTACTATGCGCCTTATAACGTATTTTCTCATTCTGACTATGAAAGCTGCAAATAAGAGAAGAGCAAGAGAGATTAGAGAAAAATCAGTTAATATTATGAGAACTGGTGGGATTATTGCAGCATAGGTCTTGCGTGTTTTGTAATTGATGCTTATAAACGGAGTAGAGAGCTTGAGGACGCCATCAACAGTGGCTCTCCCTATATTTCCTACAAGCCAATAAACGGTGTTTTTTACTGACCCATGAACTTTTGCAAATCCCTTGGTTTCATTTAGTAGCTGGGAGTAGTTATAGTATAGGTTGCGGTAGGATGCAATGCTCATTGGTGGGGAAAAGCGCTTATCTAACTCGTACTTTCTTAATTGCAAATCGCGGTAGGTAGTGACCTCTTCAAGATTTGAACGGTCAACTATCCATCCTGTCAGTATGAGCTCATCTGTTACGTTTTCTTTTATCTCTGAAGTTGAGGTGTAGGGTTCTGTGAAGTTTTTCAGAGTGTTATTTAGTTTGTTTACAAGGATTCTGTACCGTTCAAAAGCGCTGTTAAGTCCGAAGAAGCGATTTTGAGCAAGTGAAGCTTGGATGTCGAGTGTGAGTGTTCCGAGTTCAGAGACATCTTTGTTAAAGCTCTCATCGTAGACAAGCGTTTGAGCTTCCGTTGCCGCATCTATGGTCTTTTGAGCTTCTTTTTGCATCTGAGAAAAAGTTGCGCCATATGAGCCTGACAGCTGTGCGTTTGTCCGATAGGAGATGCGCGTCTGGGTTAAGTTTGCAATCTGGGCTGCCGACTGGTTTATGTTTGATATTATCACAACCTTCGTTTTTATAGCATTTATCTTTGAGCTTGCGATGTCAAGCTTTGAGAGATTTATAGGAACAGGGGCGCACAAGAGAAGGCAGTCTCCGCAAGTTGGATCGCTTCTGCTTAGCTTTGAGTTGATTATGGTTTTTGCGCTCTCCCGCATCCTTGGGATGGAGCTTATTATTTCATCTACTTTTGAGACTATGTTTTCAATGCTGATGGAAGAGAAGGCTTCGTCTACTTTTCTCATTTCTTCATCAAGCGTTTGCGTTGCAACTGCAAATTCAGTCGTGTAGTTTGTAAGGGTAGTGTAATAGGAGAGGCATTCAGAGCTCCCAATCCTGCTGCAGAAAGAAAGTACCGTAGCAGAACAGCTTTGTGTATTATTGCAGGGAATCGCAAGAAGCCCAAGATATTGCTTGCAATAGTATTCTGCGCCCTTTTTGGCAGTTCCTGCTAGAACTGTTTCGCGAGTTGCGTTAAATTCAAGAAACGCCCGTCTTGCGTCCTCGATATCAGAGGGGGTAGGATAATATGTAGACAGATCGTAAGCTCTGATTATCTCTCTTATTTTTTCTGTTCTGTTTAAAGGTGTGCCGTTTTCAAGAAGGAACGTTTCTACTCCTCCAAAGGATATAAGTTCATAGAATGTTCCATTTATAGTGAATTTTGTTGAGGTTATAATAGATGGCCTTTCTCCGGGGTAGAGATAATCAGAAGCATTAAACGAAAAGACAGGATAAATAAGCATCAGTACAAGTAAAGCAGCAGCTGCTGGCCGCACCATAGTGCTTTGATTCGGAAGTATAGTTTAAAATCTTATCTAAAATTTTGGACAAAAAAAATGCAAAAAAAGAAAGGGAGAGAAGGGCTTTTTCCCTTCTCTTTTGTTGGTTAGATAGAGGCCAAGCCTCCCCTCAGCTTTTCGTTTACAGCTTTCTTATTCCAGCTATAAACTGTTGGGCTGCTGTCACGGTGTCAGCTGCAGTATAACCTGCAACGACAATCGTGTCGCCAACTTCCTTGACAACCACGGAGGTCGTGGTAAAGTCAACAGTGTTTCCAAGCGCCTCTCTTGTTACGGTGTTGACAAGCGGGCCACCTACAGAAATCTTCTTGCCGACTCCTGCAGCTGCGCTGTCAAGGACAACAAGGTCGCTTGAAAGCCTATAAGGTTCTGTGACTTCAACTGAGGCAGCATTGTTTGGCATAATTACAGCAGACACTCCGCTGGAGTCTACCGTGCATTCAGGTGTTGCGCCTCCAACTGCACCGGCAACACAAGAGCCGACTGTCTCTGTAATTGATGCTACCTTAATCTTTATGCCTCCCGATACCTCCAAGGTTTCGCCTTCGCCAAGAGACCTCTTAAGAACATTGGCTGTCTCAACACCACTGCTCTTAAGCACGTACTTTGCCTCTGCCACCTTCTTTGCAACGTCAAAGATGACTTCGTCAGAGCTGAGAGAGACAAACTTTGAACCCCTCTCTGAAATGACTGGCGCATCATAGTACCTTGTGACTGGGTCAAGGTCGATGCTTGAATCCTTTGGACTGGTGTAATAGATTGCGTCTGTGTTGTCACCGTTGGGCGCCGTGAATGTGAAGCTGCCGTTTGACCTTCCAGATACATCGAAGACAAAGGCACCGTGTTTTTGGGTTACTGTGTTTACCTTTCCTACATCCTCCTGCAGATAGATAGAGAGGTTTCCGGAAGATACTGGCTTACCCAAGAAGCTGAGATATCCTTGAGCTGTTCCTGTGCCTGCAACATCGTACTCAACAGCACCTGAGGCTGTCGTGTTGGCGGTGGTGTTTTCATCACCTAGTTTCCCTTGCCAGTAATAGCAGCCTGCGTTAGATGGCTTGTAATATACCGATACCGCGGGAGTTATCCCCGACCCGTTAACGAGGGGTCTGTACCGAACGTAGAACTGCTTTACGTATTCGCCTCCTGAGCCTGGTATCTTGAAGGCATTGGACTGCTGAGACTCAACCTTGACAAGCTTTTCTCCTGATAGAGATGTTGCACCTGTGCATGAAGTGTTTGATGTGACAGTGGAGCTCGGAAGTCCGGGTGAAACAAGCCCGATATCAGAGCTGTCAACGATTGCAAATTTCAGCCTGTCATAGTCAGTTCCTGACAACGAAAGCCCATCATACATCAGCTGATAGGACGCTGGCTTCCCTATAATGTCAATACCTGACCCTGCAGTAATGTCAGAGTAAGTCTCGCCATTATAGAGAATTATCTCTCTCAAGGTGTCAGCGGTGCCTCCTCCTGTTGGAAGTCCACTTGTCCAGCCCTTGTTCTTCCATCTTAGGTATACATACCATGGGTAGTTAGGATTAGACGGTTCAGTTGAAACCCTCTCGCCACTTTTAAGGGACAGCTCGTCTGTTAGTATTGCCATGTCTGCCCACTTGGCGTTAAGGGTGAATCCCGGGGCTGTTTTGTACACCTTTATCCTGACAGTTGAGCCGTCTGGTGCAGTGTATGTGTATGTGCTTCCTTCGTTTATTGTGGTTTGCTTAAGCACAGCACCATTTGCATCCAGTATGTCAACGATTGCAGGATGGAGGTTGCTTGCGCCTGATGCAACCGATATGTCTGAGAGCCTTACCTTGACGCTTCCGGCATCAAGCTCGTCTCCAACGTTGATGATTCCTGACTGGGAAGCTTTTGCAAGTTTAATTGAACCACCAAACAACGTTGAAGTGGCTGAGTCAAGAGTGCCGCTTGGAACTGAGACTTCCGATAAAACCCAGCTCTGGCCAAGGAACTGTATCTCCAGCTTGTGGGTGTCTATGTGCTCGCTGTCTGTTGAGGAACAGCTTGCATAATTGTTTGTCGTGGTGTCGTAATTTGTGCCTGAACAGACCACTATTCCGTAGTCTCCTGAATCAAATTTTACGCTGTAGCCGATTCCCTTAAACTTTCCAACTACTTGGTCAAGAGTTGGGCTGAAGTCTGTCTCACCATGAACCCAGAGAGCCTGTGTCTCTGTGTATGTCGCGCCTCCTCCTGCTGTGTCAGTCAGAGTCACTGGTGAGAAGGCTGGGAAAACATCCCCGCTTATCTTGTATACATCCTGTGTGCTTCTTATCTTACTGGTGTCATTAGCGTCGCCGTATAGGCTTGAGAAGAGAGATGACGTATCAACTGTTGCAGAATAGGTGTCATCTGAAGAAGTCTTATTTCTGTTTCCAGGACTTCTATCAATATAGTCTGCAATCAGTGTTGTAAACTGATACGCCCCACCGGCAACTCCCGGCAGTGTCACCTCCAAGTTTGCCTTTTTGTTTGTAACGGCGCACGTACCTCCTCCTGTTCCGCCTCCGGTTACACCGCCAACAGAACAGGTCGCTGTACCTTTAACCTCAGCTGTAAGAGTTGAGCTCTTATAGGCGAGGTTTGCAATTCTTGCAGCGATGTTTGCCGCAGCGACTCCATCTGAAGCTGCTGCATTCGCGCCAACCACAACCTTCACAAGGGGTTGCCCATTAACATCTACAAGCTCGGTGTTGCCATACATTACTTGAGCAACTGAAACCGAGGCTCCAAGGAGGGCTACTCCCGATGCGAGGGCTGCGATTTTCCTCACATTTATGCCTTTCACGAAACCACCTCGTGGTTTTCTTTCCGCCGCCTCTTTTCGGGCGCTTTTTTGTTCAAAAATATTATCGGCGACGGAAATTCTTGCGCCCAAACAATTTCCTTCTCCTGTGTTAGAAACCCTCGGGTAGGGTCTCCAATCTGGAGAGTTGGAGTTATCTCTATAAAAAGATATTTAAACCTTATGAAAATAGATAAAGTCGTATTTATAAATTGAAAGATATGAATAGTCATTTGACGAACTAAAAGGTGGTATACTGACGAATTTTTTTAAGATTTGAGAGCAAAAGGGGCATTCGTTCGTTTTGCGTCTATTTCCGTTCACCGTATTCTTCCAAGAATTCCTCAAACTCATACAGGTCTGAAGGAGTTATTGATGGCTTGCGGCTTTTTATTATTTTGACAAGGTCAGTTACAGCAATGGTTTCTTTTTTGTCTGTGCCTTTTATTTTGTTTCTAACAAGCTCCATCTTTGCTTCTTGGCAGATGGAGGCTATATCTGAGCCTGAGAACCCCTTGGTTACTGATGCAAGATGAAGGAACGCATCTTTAGACGTCTCGGAAAGAAAATCACCTACGTTGAGGCGGAATATTTCAGCACGCGCTGTCTGGTCAGGTGGAGGCACGTAGATTATTTTGTCAAATCTGCCAGGCCTTAAAATTGCTGGGTCAAGCATCTTTGGCTTGTTGGTCGCGCCAATTAGCATCACGTTTTTTAATTCATAAACTCCATCCAGCTCAGTTAAAAGCTGAGATACCAGGGGGCGGAAGGCAGGCGAGGCAGATGCAGGTGCGATTGACTCTATCTCGTCTATGAAAATGAGCGCTGGCGCGTTTTCTCTTGCCCTATTGAAGGTTTCCTTTATAACATGCACTGCGTAATCATATCCCTTTTTTGTAAGTTCTGCACCAGAAAGCGTAAGGAATGTTGCATTAAGTTCATAAGAGGCAGCTTTTACAACAAGCGTTTTTCCGCATCCTGGCGGGCCAAAGAGAAGAAGCCCTTTTGATGGTTTTATTTTGTATTTTTTTATTAAATCCTCATGAAGAAGGGGAAGTTCAACTGCTTCCTTTATGGCCCTCTTCACGTCTTCCAGTCCTGCCACATCCTGCCATGAAACTTGCGTTTTCTTTTCCTTTTTCTTATCTGCTGTCACACTGCGCTCAAAGTCAAGCCTGAATTTTTCGTATTCTGCCAATGCCTCTAGTGAAACAGATGGTTTTAGTTGAGACAAGACAGTATGAAAATGAGTCATGTTAATGGGCACTATTCTGCCTTTTACCTTTGATTCTGATGCTGCAAGTCTGGCAACTTCCATGCAAGCGTTTGCTATATCGGCGCCAGAGAACCTCTCAGTCATTGAGGCGAGTCTGGCAAGATCTACATCCTCTGAAAGCGGAAGCTTCTTTGTGTGGATTTTGAAGATTGCCTTTCTTGCTTCAAAATCAGGCAGTGGCATATAGATAAGCTTGTCAAGCCTCCCTGGACGGAGAAGGGCGGGGTCCAGCTGATTGGGAATGTTGGTTGCACCTATTGTAATCACGCTGTTAGTTGTTTTGAAGCCGTCAAGCTCTTGTAAGAAAAGTGAAAGGAGTCTTGGTCCTACATCATCTGATGAGTATGCCGTTCTCTTTTTTCCTATAGAATCTATTTCATCAAAAAATAGGACGCAGGGAGCGTTTTTTCTTGCAATGGAAAAGACCTCGCTGAGATTTTTTTCGCTTTCCCCATACCATTGGGATAGAAGATCTGAGCACTTGACGTAGTAAAAGCCGTAAGAAAGCTCCTTTGATAGGGCCTGCACAAGAATCGTTTTTCCTGTTCCGGGGGGCCCAAAGAGGAGAATTCCTTTTGGTGGAGTGAGCCCGAATTTGCTGGATATCCCTTTTTGTTCAAGAGGAGTTATGATTGCTTCACGAATTTCTTTTTTTACGTTGTCGTATCCGCCTATATCGTCAAGGGAACTAGCGCCTGCCGAGTCGCTGAGGTCCTGGAGTCCAAACTTGCCAAATTGCTTTACTTTTTCAGCCCTTTTTATCTGTGCTTCACGCGCAAAGTGTATATTGAAGTGCTCAAGAGTGCCTATTATTAATATAGTTATAATAGAGTAGGGAACAATGTGTGGTTTATAGGGTGTGTTATACATCTGAGAAAGAAAGAAATAAAAAAGTGGAACAAGAAGCAGAAGGGAGGAAGCTATAAGCTGCTTTCTTTGGCCTGAAATCCTTGCAGGTACATGGCCTATTACAAACAGCAGAGCCGCCCAAAAACCGATTTGGAATAATGCACTATCTTCAAAGAGGAGATAATAAATATTGTTAAGAAGGATTTGAAGAGCTAGTGAGGCGTATTGAAAATTCTCTGTCAAACCAAGGTTTGATATTGCATTTATCATCTGCGGCAAAACTGAGAAGAGGTCTACAGGCCCAAACCGGGAATTTGAAAGAATGCTTTCTTTGGGATATAGTCCCATATTTATTGGGAGCAACGCGGCGTTTTCTGTATGCCAAAGCGACGAGAGGAGAAGAATTAGAAAAATGCTTGGAATAGAAATTGCGGCGCTTTCGCGCGAGCCCACATAGAGGGAAGCAAGAGTCATTGCAAGATAAACGAATGGAGAAAAGAGTGAGAATGGAAACGAAGCAAATGGTGCAAGTATTACTATTTCAAGAAATGAAATGATTGCCCAAGATGAAAAGATATAGAAAAGAGCAATGGAGAGCGGTATCAAAAACATCCAGCCCAAAAGAGGAGATTGATAAGCTATTGCAGGAAAAGCTGCCAGAAGACCAAAGACAACTCCAACTGGCGGATTTTTGTATGCTACTAAGCCGCAGGCTATGGGAATAAGGGCCAAAAGCTCAAACGGATAGAATGGAAAGGCCAGAAGAAGAGAAAGCGCGCCTAAAAAAACCAAGATGCTGTTCCATATTGATATGTTCCCCTCAGCCTGAATCAAGCGAGCCTTTATTTCTTCTTTTAGTAGCTGGTCGTGGCGAAAGAGCTTTTCCAACTGCATGCAACAATAAACTATGAGGATAATTAAAAGGTTGTCGGATGACTGTGAGGTTGAGGTAATAAAGTGGGCAGGATTTTATAAAAGTAGAAAGGTTCAAACGGAGGAACTCTTGGGAGGTTCAAGGGGAGGAACTGTTGGTGGTTTTTATGATTTTTGGAGAACGTTGATTATTTGCGTGTGGTTTGAGTAGTAGATGTTAAGGAAGCTATTGGTGGTTTTTATGATTTTTGGAGAACGGGAGGGAGTGTGTTAGAGCAAGGAATTATTTTTTTTCCTCCTGCGCAACGCGGCTTGAAAAATCTTGCAGTATGTTCATAAGGTTGATATAGGATTCAAATGGGTTTGGATAGGGCGAAAAGTAATTGTGCACGTCCTGGTCAGAGAGGCTTTTTGTGGATAGGTAGTAGAGATGGTCTGAGCTTTGGAGGAGCCTCCATGCGTGGATAAGCTCTTCGTTTTTTGTGGCTTTTACCTGCTCTTCTAGACTTTCCAGAAGGGAAAAGCAACTCTTCTGCATTTCATTGCCAAGCCACGCTGAAGTATCTCTTTCCATATCTGCCCAAGAGATTGTATTTGGAACATCTATCTCATCGAGGGCATGTAGCGCCTTGACTATCCTTGAGGGAGTAGAAAACTCCAAGTGTTTATGAGAAAGAATTTCGCCGGGCAGATATCTTAAAAAGTCAAATATGCCAGTATCGCTCCAATGATGCTCCCCGAAAGTTTCGTAGTCCATGAATATTTGACAGCAGTCGCCTTTAAGCGATGAGAGCCAGCTTGCGTACTTTTTTGCAGTTAGAGGATATTCATTCCATCCTTGTGCTGAGAATCTGTACCCTATGTCATCTGAAAGGCGGTAGTTCCTAAACAGGAGTTTGAGGTTTGGGAGGTCTTTTGCATGGTAAACATAATTTGGGCTCCTCCATCCAAGAATGTGTTCTATTCCTTCAGTTAGGATTCCCTCAAATCCAAGTGAATGGACAACACGAGCTATTTTGTTTGAGTAAATGGCTTCAGTGTTTCTAAATATAGATGAAGGGGTAGCCAGCTCCGAGATTGTTTGTTGGTGAAGGGATATCTGCTCTATGAATTCAGCTGCTGTTGAAAAAAGAGAGGCAAGCGAGTGGTAGTAAGTTTCTGATAGAAATTCAACTTTTCCTGTTTTTGAAAGTGCAGCAAATGAATCCAAAATTTCCGGAGCAAAATTTTTGCATTGCTCAATAAAAACTCCTGTAAGCGAGAAAGTAACGTAAAACTCTGGGAATTTTTCAAGAAGCTCAAGCATAATTTGGTTGGCAGGCAAGTAGCACTTCTCCGCAACTTTTTTCATTATTCTTGCGTTAAGCTCATGGTTAAAATAGTCTTCAAGGGGGGAGGAGGATGGGGAAGAAAAAATAGAAAACCGTTTAAGTCTCATTGGCTGATGAACCTGGAAATAAAAGCAAACGTACATCTTCTATCACTTTTTAATTTTCTACCCCTAAGCCCTATTAGCTATGGTGTTTCTGAATTAGCTCATTGTAGACATTTAAGGTTTGCTTAGCTGCGCTTTCCCATGAGAATTTTCTTGCTTCATAAGAGGAGAAGGCCGAGAGAGTTTTTGCAAGGGGCTTGTAGCGAAGAAGAGCCACTATCTGCTCTGCCATCTTGTCCTTATCCCAAAAATCAACTTTTAGGACATACTTAATGGTTTCACAAACTCCTGCATTTTTGGATATTATTGTAGGTGTGCCACTTGCCATTGCTTCTAGTGCTGAAATTCCAAAGGGCTCTGAGACCGAAGGAAGAACGTAGACGTCGCACTCTGAGTATATACGCCTTCGCTCCTCTTCTGAGATGTAGCCCAAGAAAAGGACGTTTTGTGAAATTCCAAGCGAAATAGAATAGTTTATTAGGTGAGGGAGCAAATCCCCAGTTCCTGCAATGATAAATAGGGTATTTGGTTCAAGTGTAAGGACTTTTTTTGCTGCCTCAAGAAAAAATGTTGGACCCTTCTGAGAGGTAAGCCTTCCGAGAAAAAGCACTTTTTTTCTGTTTCTCATAACAGGAGGCAAAGGCTTAGATGGGGTATTCATCTGGTGCTCAAACTCCTCATGCGCAACTGCATTATAGATAACCCGTATCTTGCCTGGATCCGCAGAAAAATTAGTTATGAGCCGCTTTTTCATAAGATGTGAAACTGTTATTATCCGGTCTGCCGTTTGGACTGCCTCCTTTTCGGTAGATAATATAAAATCCCAAGTAAAAGAAGTCCTGTCAAATTCGGTAGAATGAAACGTCTGCACTAAAGGTATTCCAAGTTCTTGTCTTAGAACTTTTCCTGCAGGAAAGCAGAGCCAATCATGGGCGTGGATTATGTTGTAAGGGTTCTGTTTGTGAAGCTTCTTAACAAGAGAAACAGCGTTAGCAGTGTATTGTGAGAGAGAGCTGATGATGTTGTCTCCGTAGAGTGAAACATTTTTTTGTAATTGGAGATAGGGGCTAAAGAGTGAGTCTGAAACTTCAAAAAGTCGCAATTTGGGGTTTGCTTCGCGAGTTATTTTTTCACCAAATGAGGGCATAAAAAAATCTATATAAACTCCAAGAAGTGAAAGGGCTGAGGTTAAATAAAAGCAGTGAACTCCCATCCCACCTGAAATGAACGGTGGAAACTCCCATCCAAGCATTGCAATTCTCATAATTTAATCCATTTTGGGTTATCAGAGATGGTTTATATATCTAATGCGAGATAAGGAATTTATGATAGACGAGATAAAAAGGGCCCTCGTAGAATTTGTTGTTGAAAGCTACAAAAATGAATGGGAGTCAGGCAAGGAAAGGATGACTTTCTACGAGCCAGTCGAGGAAAATGAAGAAGAGAGGGTGATAGCTGCTTTGGCGTATCTTTTAGGGCCAGTCGGAGCTATCTGTTTTTATCTCATAAAAGAGAAAGACCGATTTGTGAGGTTTCATGCAATACAGTCTATACTCTTTTGGCTATCCGGGATATTTTTTGTACTAATCCTTATTTTGGGAATTGTAACCATCTCGCTTGTGCCGGTATTTATAATGCTTTTTGTTGGGTGGCTTGTTTACCTGATGTACCATGCAGAGCGAGGGGAATGGATAGAGGTTCCATTTATAGGGAATTTTGCAGAAGAAAACTGCTGAGTGTCATTTTTGGGTTTTAGATATGCGTCTTTGTAATGTCAGTAATAAGAGGGATGTGGACTATCTTTCCATTGTAGGCTTCTATTGCTGCCCAGGCACAGAAAATCCAGAATAAGATTATGCTTGGAATCGATACAATAAGACCCAATATTGTAAGAGATAGAAGAACAAAGACGATAGTGTATGAAGTTGCAAGAAGAAAAGATTGTAACGCGTTAAATCTGACAAATTTGTCTTCTTTTACAAAGATGTAAATAAGAATTGAAACAAGGTAAGGCACTAAAAGGAAGAAAAATGGAAAAATAAAAGCAATTGAAGCATATGAAACAGCTGAGAGAAGCCGTGAATCGCGAAAATCATCTTCTCTTGGGTTTTGCAGTAAACGGGGGGACATAATGATTTTTTAATGGCTGTAGAATTTAATAAATTTAGCCAAAGAATATAAGAAAAGGTGAAGGAAAAGAGGGGGCAGTTTTGATTTTATGGACAGCGTAGAACGTGTTCCCGTAGAACGTGTTCCGTTTAATTTTGGTGCAGTGCAATGCAAACTTTCAGACGCAAAGGCAGTCATAATTCCAGTTCCGTATGATTCAACAGCTTCATATAGAACGGGGATGCGGAGTGGTCCGCGTGAGATAATCGAAGCTTCAAGGAATATGGAGCTCTATGACTTAGAGCTCAAAAGAGACATAATAGATGATGCACCAATCTTTACTATGGATGAGATTGTATGCAGTAAAGAAAGCCCACAGGAAGTTGTTGAGGCTGTAGAGAATGCTGTTAGTTGGGTGCTCTTAGAAGGCAAATTTCCGCTAATGCTTGGAGGAGAACACTCAGTTACTCTTGGTTCTCTGAAAGCGTGCAAAAAAAAATACGAAAGGCTTTCTGTTGTCCAGATTGACGCTCATGCGGATATGCGAGATAGTTACGAGGGAACAGGATATAGCCATGCTTGTGTTATGAGGCGTGTTCGCGAACTCTGCCCCAACGCTGTGGGTGTTGGAATCAGAAGCATGAGTAAAGACGAAGCCGAATATATAAAAGAAAAGGGGCTTGAGCCGTACATATTCGGACCTGAATTTGACGAAAAAGAGATTGTCAGTAAAATTGAAAATGAAAGGGTTTATGTAACCTTTGATCTTGACGCCTTTGACCCTTCAATTATGCCTGCAGTTGGGACTCCTGAACCAGACGGGATTTCTTGGAAGCAGGCTATATCTTTATTGAGGAAAGTTTACGAAGAGAAGGAAGTTGTAGGAGCTGATGTTGTTGAACTATGCCCTACAATTGGGGACATTGCATCTGCCTTTACTGCTGCAAAGCTCGTATATAAGTTGGTGGGCTACAAATTTATGTTGTGAAATTTAAGCAAATGCTTGTTCTTTTCAAAATATTCTCGTGATGGAGCAAGAGCTTTTATCAGATATTCCGATACTGCCTCCTTAAGGTCAGCGGGGTGAAGGCGTCCTTTTTTATAGTCAAGAATAAGCTCCTCAGCCGAGGTGTATGTTACTTCGCCTCCGTATTTTGAAGGCCTTTGGATTGTAAGTGAGTCCTTTTCAGTACGGAGAATTATGAGATTGCAAATGTCAATTATGGGGTTTGCTTCTATCTCTTTTGGAGGGCAATATGCGGCGTTTATCTTGTTTTTTATTTGTTCAGGGGAGTCATGGAGATATATGCAACTTGAAGGATTTGATTTGCTCATTTTTGAAGATATTTGGATATCTGCCTTTTCATCCTCTTCAAATCCCATTCTTTTCGGCCCAAGAAGTCCTGATAAGAGGCTGTGATGAAGGATGGCGAAGGGCTTTCGTTTAAACTTTTCCCCAATTTCGCGGGCAAGGATGTGTGCTTTTCTTTGGTCGAGCCCTGCATGAGCAATATCCACATCAAGTTTAAATATATCCGCAACTTGCATGGCAGGGTAGATGAGAGAGGAAGAGAAGAGTTTTTCCTTGGATGTCCTTCCCATTATAGTTAGGCATCGCGTCATTCTATCCAATGTCGTTTTGTTGGAAATATCGAGAACGAGTTTCCAATAATCTGAATCGTAGTTCTCGCTTGCAAGTTGGTATTCTACCTTGTCATCGCTCAATCCAAGCGAATTAAACGCAGATTTAAAATAGCCTCTTGCTATCTCTTGAATTTTTTTTAAGTCGCCACCGAGCTTTCTATTTATCCATGTGTGGTAATCTGCCAGCCAGATTAGTGGTTTTATTCCAACTTCAAGAAAATCTTTAATCTTGAGTGCGGTTATCAGCCCGCTTCCGAGATGAACATAGCCCGATATTTCAAATCCGATATAATGGGTCGGGTGAGGATTGGTTTGAAATAGGTGTAGAAGGTCCGAGTCGGTTATTGTCTCAACGATAGGTTTTCTTTTTACTATTTCTATTTTCTTTTCTATATCCATGGTCAGATTTATAACAGAAGCGGTTATAAATATGTTCGCCGACAAAATAGGCAAAACATTGGATTAGTGGAAGCTAAAGAGAGACGGTAATGAGTATGGATGAGATAAAAGTAAGCGACCTACCAAAAGATATTATAGTTTCAAAGGAAGACGAGGAACTGTTGAAGTTTATAGAGCAGTCACGCCCAAAAATATATGTAATTGGAACTGGGGGGAGTGGTTGCAACACCCTCAACAGGATGTATCAGCTTGGAATTGAAGGGGTGCGATTTGTTGCTCTCAACACAGATGTACAGCACCTCGTTAGAGTGCGTGCTGACAAAAAGATTCTTCTGGGGAAAAAAACTACTCGAGGGATGGGTGCAGGAAGCAATCCAAAAGTAGGAGAAGAAGCTACAAAAGAGAGTGAGGAGGAGGTGGCCGCAGCTATTGCTGACGCAAATTTGGTGTTCGTTACGTGTGGTCTTGGTGGGGGAACCGGAACTGGGTCTGCACATATCATCGCAAAAAAAGCCCGTGATAATGGAGCTCTTGTAGTTTCAATAGTAACTCTTCCCTTTTCTTCGGAAGGGAAGCAGAGAATGGACAATGCCATCGAAGGATTGGAAAAACTAAGAAAAAATTCCGACACTGTTATTGTTATCCCAAATGATAAGCTTCTCGGAATTGCATCCGATCTTCCGCTTAATATGGCATTCAGAATTTCAGACGAAGTACTTGCCAGCTCAGTCAAGGGGATTGCTGAGCTTGTCACTAAAGCAGGGCTTGTCAATTTGGATTTTGCTGACCTTCGCACTATACTTTCAAATGCAGGATGCGCTGTTGTAGGAATGGGAGAATCAACCATTGAAACCAAGGCTGACCAGCGGGCTATGCTAGCAGTTGAAACCGCACTCAACTCTCCCCTTCTTGATGTAAACATCTCTCAAGCCGATAAGGCTCTTATAAATGTGATTGGAGGGGAGGATATGACATTAAAGGAAGCTGAGCTTATAGTATCTGAAGTATCTAGGCGGATAAGTCCAACTTCACATATAATATGGGGAGCTCGCATTGAAAAAAGCTCAAAGAAGTCTTCTATAAGAGTATTGGTGGTCATTGCAGGAGCAAAGTTTCCAGATTATACATCAAAGAAAGTTGATGTTGAGACTCCCGAAGACAGGTTGAAGATGCAAGAGATGGAACTTGAACTTGACTTAATAAACTAACTCGATTTAACAACTAAATAAGGACTAAATAGCTAAAAAGAGTTGTCAAAGATTCAAAGATGAAAGATGCGTGAGAGCCAATGTTGAACATTCGGGAGTTTTTTAGCAGATGCGCACGCATTATGAATGTGTTCTCAAGACCAAAGAAGAAGGAATTTATAAAGATGGCTACAGTTACAGGATTAGGAATAATAGTTATAGGATTAATTGGCCTCATCATTTCAGTTGTGTTTCATATTATATAAAAAATTTTATAGATGTATAGAGGATAGTTAACATGAAAAATTGAAAAAGGAAGAGGAGAATGGCATGCTTTATGTTTACCGGGTAACGGCTGGACAGGAGAAAGTAGTTGCAGAGATGCTCATAAAAAGGATAAAGAAGGAAGGCATCCCAGTTTATGCAATTGCTGTTTTTGATGACCTTAAAGGATACTTGATTGTTGAGGCTGCTGATGAGGTTGCTGCACGCCAAGCAGCTATGAAGATATCACACATCAAAGGCGTTTTGCAAAAGCAGATGGATTTTTCAGATATTGATGCGCTAATTGAAGCTTCTAAACCAGCAGTCATGACACTAAACATAGGCGACATAGTTGAACTTGTGTCAGGTCCATTTAAAGGAGAAAAAGCAAAGGTAGTGAAAATTGAAGAGGGAAAGGATGAAGTTACTGTTGAGCTAACGGAAGTCGCTGTTCCCATTCCGGTTACAGTGAAGGCAGGTGTTCTGCGTGTCTACCAAAAAGTTGAGGATAGGTAGGCATAAAAGCAGACAAGAATCTTTCTTTTGATTAATCTTTCTTTTTTCCAAAGACCTTGAAATAAAGTATCAGACCAACAAGAAGGATAGCTATCGGAAGTAGTAGCTCACTTTGAAAGTTCTTGTTTTCCTTCTCAACTGCTATATTGATGGATTTTGTTACATAGCCTGCTTTTGATATTGTAAGTGTCTTTGTACCGGATGAAGAGGATGATAGCAAAAGCGGACTTGAACCTTTAATTTCTTGTCCTTCCCATGAGTAGTAAAAGTCACTTAGAGGATTATCGTACTCATCTGTGATATTCACATAAAAATGAGTTGACACTCTAACTTGGCTTGGGGCTGAAACATTTATCGGTTTGGGCATTGCAAAATTAGAACGATGGACTTTTATAGTGGTATAAAGACCTCTTTCTTCTCTCCCAGATTTATCTACAACCTTGCACACTATTGTAAATGGGCCTTGCAGAATTGGTCGGGGGTCAAAAAAATATGACCAACTGGCAGCTTCTTCTATATTTTTAGTGTCTAAGTTTGCCTTTTTCCATGGTCCTTCGTTTACACTTACATATACGTCTCTAACTCCGTTGGTTGCAAACGCTTTTCCAAAAATGCGCTGAAGAGCCATCCCGATTTTTTCATCATTTTGTGGCTCCTCTATTGAACAAAAGGAATTAAGAGAGATTGAATGTAAGAATCCATCTCCTGTTGCAATTATGAGATTATAATTGGAGATTGCTGTATGCTGAATAAACTCTCCAAAGCGGATACTAGAAATAACTTTGCCCGAGACGGGGTTTAGGAAATATAGCTTTCCATCATTTGAGCCAACTAAAAGAAAGCCTGAGCTGAGTGTGGGTTTGGATTGTACTGCCCCTCCTACTTTTGTTATAAAAACCTCCTGACCGCTGCTTATGTTGACGCAATGCACTTTTCCGTCGTTCGTGCCAAAAAAGAGTAACTGCCCGTCTTTGAGAAATTCGCCTGCTGCAAGCGCTTGGAGAGGATATTGCCAAAGCTTCTTACCGCTTTCTAAGGAATAGAGGGTTAATGAATAGTCTGTTGTTGAAACTACGACACCAAGCTCAGTCAGCGTTAGGGATGTGGGCCATCCGCCAGATATGGGAACTCTCCAAAGAAGGGAGTTATTTGCGGTAGAGTATAGAGAAAGAGAAGACTCAGATGCAACAGCTAAATAACCACTCCAAAATGCTGTGCGAGAAACGCTTCCATCAGTGTCATTTATGTGCGAAAAGAGTGAGCCTGAGCGCGGATTATAAAAAAAGATTCCATCATCTTTTTCGATAACAAGCGCATCGTTATGGATGAGGAGTCTTAGCGCATTTGAAATTGGAATGGTGTATTTTTCTTTTCCTGTTAGAGAATCAAGCGCGTATACGGCTGTAGCATCTGCCACAAATATAATATCTTTGTATGCAACAGGATTTGTAAGTGGGGTTGGAAAACTGAGCAAAAAAAACAGTGAGCCATCTTCTTTGTTTACTGAATAAAGCTCGTTTTTGATAGTTGTAACGGAAATTGCACTTTCGCTAACATCTAATCCAATTGGCTCTGAGTGGAAGTTAAAAATCCAATTTGAAAGAGAAAACGAAAACGCTGCAAAAAGGACAAACAGAAAGGGGATTATGAATGGTTTGCGCAAGCGTATCAACCAAGCTTATTATCATGAAGGCCTGCGTTTATATCTTTAATCACTTCCTTTGCTGATTTACCATCGCATGTAACTCCAAGTGAGACGCAAGTTCCCAATATTTCTTTTACCTTTGCTTTGAGGGATTTGGAGAGTGTCTCTTTCATTTTTGCAATTTTTATGACCTGCTCAATTGTTATGTTGCCTGCTATCTGTCCTTTTTCTTTTCTTCCTTTTTCTATCTTGAGTTCTCCCTTTATTAGTTCTCCGGTTGGAGGAGAGCCCACAATTATCTCATAGCTTTTTGTTTTAGGGTCAACGACCACTTTTATTGGGACTTTTAAACCATCCAAGTGCTTTGTTTGCTCATTTATCTTCGCAATAATTTGCGGTATGTTGACTCCGAGTGGCCCAAGTGCTGGTCCAAGAGGAGGACCTGCTGAAGCTCTTCCTCCTTCTACTATTGCTTCAATTGTCGCCTTTGACATATAGATAAACCCCTCATAAAAGAGATAGAAATCCTCAGCTACAGATTTTATGTATATGAGCTACCCTATTTTAAATCTTTTTGGGTTTTTGGATGGAGTCTAGCCACCATGACGAAGGAGAAGTTTTTGAGATGATATCAAAAATTTTCTTTGCCGACTCTGTTTTTAGTTTGCTTTTTGTATTTTCCATCCATTTTTCTGTTGGATAACCAAACCACATGTATTCTCTTGCGCTTATTGCCATTTCAAGGTAGTCTGCATCCTTGGCTATTATTGCTGCGGGTTTGAGCCTCTCCTCGAAATTCTTCCACAAATCAAAAATTTTTTTTCCTATATTTCCAATGCGTCGAGTTTGGTGAAAGACAGCTTCTTTTTCGTTTGTTTTAGTGTAAACTTTAGCAAGCGAGTGGAGATCACCAATTCTGCATTCTCCAATATCGTGAAAAATTAGCATTGCTGAAACCTCAGATGGGTTAGGGTATCCTTCAAGCTCTGCTAAGATGAAGCCTATTTGGGCTGCTCTTAGGCAGTGGTCTGCCACGCTTTCTGGGCGTTCAACTCCTGCAACTCGCCAGCCCTCCCGCTTTATTCTTTTGAGCATTGAAAGCTCGTAGATAAATTTGGCTATTTCTTTTTTGTCCGTGGCTGCTCACCTTTCTCTTCTTCTTTTTGAAAGAGCCATTTTTATTATTGGGGGAGTCAGAAATGCGGTCAAAAAAGACATTGAAGCAATGATAGTATACTCCTTTTGTGTAAGAATGCCAGCTGACAGGCCCATAAGCGCTATTATAAGAGCAATTTCCCCTCTGGGGCTCATCCCTATTCCTACAAGAAGGGAGTCGATTCCCTTAAGCCCAAGCATGAGGCTTGGAATTGTGCAACCAGCTATTTTCGTGATTATAGCAATGGAGGAGATTAGGAGGATGGGTATCAGCAGGTCGCTTATTCCTGAAAAGTCAATCAGCAGTCCCAAAGAAATGAAAAAGATTGGCACAAATAAAAGTTCAAGTGGCAGTATAAATGAATGAATGTGCTTTACTATCTTGGAGTTGCCAAGAATTATTCCTGCAAGAAACGTCCCTACTATTCCGGACAAACCTATAAACTCAGCGACGTAGGCATATAGCAGAAAAAAAACCATAACCGAAAGATAGGTTTTCTTTGGTAAAACATTCTCATCTCCGATGGTTAGATCGATAAATTTAGCGACAAGAATCCTGCCAAGGTAGATTCCGCCAACCACAAAGATTAGGGCAGAAAAAAGGACACCTCCAAGAGGACTTATTGTTTCTATACTCAGAGTGGATGGAAAGTTTGTAACTATTGATAGGACAAGCAAACCGAGTATGTCGTCAATTACGGCTGCTCCTATTATTATTTTTGCAAATTCCTCTTTTAGCATGCCATATTCGGCAAGGAGAGCCACTGTAATTCCTACTGATGTTGCGGTGAGGGCAGCTCCGAGAAACATTGAATAAGAAAAGGAATGGCCGGTCATCTCCGCATATAGAAAACCAACAAAGAAAGGGAGAATAACGCCGCCAAGACCTACAAGGAGATTTTTTTTATTAAACACGCTTGATATTTCTGACTCAAGCCCAACTTTAAATAGAAGGATGAGGGCGCCGAGCTGGGCAACTACTTCAACTACCCCTTCTGGAGCTACCACATGAGGAATAGAAAAAGGGATGCGCAAATTTAAAGGAAAAAGCGAAAGAATGCTGTTTACAGTTTGAGCCATTGTTGGCCAGAAAAATGAAACAAAGCTAGGGGAAATTATTGCACCGACTAGCATAAGAGCCATAACGGTTGGTTGGCGGAGGTAAAGCACTATGAACTCTGCAAGTATTGCTGCAAATAGCAAGAAAAGTAAGTCAAACCAAATGCGGGTTTCTTCCTCGATATCAGAAAAAAGGCTCGCTCGTATGGCTGAAAAGAAGAGGAGGGCAGTCAGTCCAAGGATTGTAGCAGGCAATACCCACTCAATCTTTTTTTTAATTTTTCCAGCAGAATAGAAATCCAACAGTTCAGGAATCTCTTTGAGAGTAGGCATGATTACCACTCAATTAAACGTTCTCGATTTGACACTTTCCTTAAAAGTGACCACCTAGTCTCTACGCGTTGCGTACCCCATTTTTTCTGAAAGTTCTGCCCCAAAAGTATAAATTTTGGATTGTAAGCTATAGGCGTTATCTAAAACGCATACGGTCAGGAGTTTTCATGTTTACATTTTTCCGACTTTAGCTAACTAGCGAAAATGTTTGCCTTTAAAGTTTAAATATGTATTGCGATTATAAAGAAAGCCTAAGTTATAGTTAGGAGGAGGTAAGTATATGTTGGAGCTCAATTTAGGAAACTTTGAAGTGGCAATTAAGAATTCAAAGGTTCCAGTACTGGTAGATTTCTGGGCAGCCTGGTGTGGTCCGTGCAGAATGCTTGCACCTGTTTTTGAGAAAGTATCTCAAGATTATAGCGGCAAAGTTCAGTTTGCAAAGGTCAATGTAGATGAAAACCAAGAACTGGCTGAGGATTTTGGAATTATGGGCATACCCACGCTTATTTTGTTTGAAAACGGAAAAGAGAAGGCGAGGATTTCTGGTGCTCTTCCCGAGGATGAGCTAAAAGAGTGGATTAAAGAAAATTTAGGTTAGGTAGAATTAGATGGTCAGTTTTGCACGGCCAAGAGGGATGAAGGACTTTTTTCCTTCAGAAATGAAAATCAGGGAACAAGTAATAGAGTCCATTAGAGAAACGTTTAGAACGTACGGCTATCTACCGTTTGACACGCCATCTGTGGAAAGATTGGATGTGCTGGAAAGAAAGGGAGGAGACGAGATAGAAGGACAGATTTTCAGAATTGAAGGAGACTTGGGACTGCGGTTTGATTTAACTGTGCCGCTTGCAAGAGTTTGTGGGGGCAATCAGTTCGTCCTACCATTTAAGCGTTATGCAATAGGGCCCGTGTGGAGAAGAGAGGAGCCGCAGAGAGGGAGGATGAGAGAATTTTATCAAGCTGATATAGATATTGTAGGTTCTGCTCGCCCAGAATGCGAAGCTGAACTTCTTTCCTGCGCAAATGATTGCATAGAGAGGTTGGGGTTTCAAAAGCCAAGGATAAGAATCAATTCAAGAAAAGTATTGGATTCTCTGTGCAAAAAGTTTATGATTGAGGACAAAAAAAAGAGTTGTCTCCTTCGCATACTTGACAAAAAAAACAAAGTTTCGGATGATCAAATAAAAAAAGAAATGATTGACTGTGGAATTTCCCAAACTCAGGTTGAGAATATCCTCTCGTTTATTGGAGCAAAGATGAAAAACGAGGAAGCTCTCGAAGCTGTTAGGCAGGTCGTAAACGGAAAGGAAGTTGCAGACGAGATTGAGAGAGTGTTGGCGCTTTGTAAGGATTACGGAATCTCCCCGGCGATAGATCTCTCCCTCGTGAGGGGTCTTGCATACTATACAGGAATGGTGTTTGAAATGGAGCTTGGTAGAGAGATTGGCTCGGTTGCTGGCGGAGGACGGTACGACAATCTGGTGGGGTTATTTGGACGTAATCTCCCTGCTGTTGGAATTTCTCTTGGCGTTGAGAGGCTTTGTACGCTGCTTGAAGAAAAGAAAGGAAGAGACGAATCTGTCACATACGCAAAGGTATATGTCGCAGCTGTAAGAGAGGAGTTTTCTTCTTATGCACGAAAAGTTGCTGTTAAGTTGCGCAGAAACGGTATCCCGTGCGAAACTGACACAATGGGAAGAAATTTAGCACGACAGATTGAATATGCTAAAAAGCTCGGGATTCCTTTTGTTATAATTGTTGGAGAGAAAGAGACGAAAGAGGATAAAGTCACTCTTCGGGAACTGGAAAGTGGAATGGAGAGAATGTTAAAAGTTGACGATGTAGGAGATGCTATTGAGGAGAAAAATAACTCTTAAACTTTGGGGTTACATAAAGCGCTGTTGTTCTTCCTGCCTTCTTCTGAATAATAAAGCCCTTATCAACCAATTCTTTGCAGTCTTTATATATCTGGCTTCCCAAAATTCCAAATAATTTTCTTTTTGTGATTCCATTTTTGTTGTGTATGAGGGCAAGAGTTTTGAGAGCATGTTTTGATATTTCGAGCTCTTGAGCAAATGACCTCACCTTTGGAAAGTACTCCCCTTTTACTGCCATTGCATACTTTTCCCCTTCGTTTATTATGCAAAGTGATGAAGAAGAGGACTGGTATTCACTTGCAAGCTCTTCTACAAGTGATTTTACAAAGCCTTTTGCAGGAGTTCCCAATAGTTTTGCAAGCTCGTCTAGGGAGAGGGCCCTTCCTGAAATGAAAAGCGCTGCCTCAATTATTCGTTTGCCTTCCATCTCCAAAACCCGCCGTTTTTTCTCTAGAAACTTTAACTTTTGATGGAAGCTCGATAAAAATCTCTCCAAAGAAGGTGTCCTGAGATATTCGGATTAATCTTTCCTGCGCAAGATGGAGAAGCGCAATGAAGCTAAATATTGTTTGCTCTCTGTTTTTTCCCTCAACTATTTGTGAAAACAGAGCCATATTTTCTGAATCGACGTTTTTTCTTATTTGTTGCAAGAGAGACTGCATTTCTCTGTCTATGTCAAACTCAGAAACAGGAAAAGAAAGAGTGGTAAGCTGATGCTTTTTTTTATCAAGCTCCTTCTCCTCCCTTTTTTTCTGTTTTGCAAAAACCTCCTCAAGCGCAGCAGTAAGCTCCTCAAGGGTGAACTTGCGCTTTGGGGGTATCCTCCCTGCAAGAAAAATCGGTGGTATCTCTTCAGCCTCAGTGATGCTTTCTTCCGATACCACTAAGGCTTCCTCTTCTAGAACCTCACCAATTTTAAATGCTTCGGCCTTTAGGCGCAAGAGGACTGAAGCAACTAGAATTACATTTGCAGGTATATGGAGGGATAGACGCTTAAGAGATTTTATTTTGGATATGTATGCTCCGCATAGGCGTTCTATGTCTATATCCCAAGGATCAAAACCACCCGAATAGACAAGCTCGTAGAGCATCTCTTTCCATAGAGGATTTGATGCAAGCTCTTCCAACTCTACGCTCTCTTTGGTAATAAGGGATGGTGACAGCTCGCTATATTGTGATGGCTTAATCTCCTCTGCAATTATTTCCTGTCCTCTGATCGCCATTGAGGATAAGATAAAAGAAAAGATATTAAAAAGGAGATGGTTGGCTTGAAAATTTTACTTAGATATTAGGTAGAGTCTATCCTTTTCGTATCCGAATTAAAGTAGAATCTCGTGAAAAGTGCCATCTTTTTCTTTTACACATAATTTGAACTCTGAGTTTGATTCACCTCTTATCGAAATAGAGTGAGTTGAATAAGTTAGAGAAGGACAAGAGCCCAGAGAGAAAGAAAGTGGCTCTCCAACAAGTGGATATGAGACAAATTGCGAAGCAAAATAGGCATCAGAGATTATTGCGGAGTGTAAAAATTTATCCGATTTATTTGGCGGAACGATATAGTAGATATACGTGAATGGTGAGACAGCATAGCGGTTTTGTGGAAATACCTGTCCGTCCCTGTTCAGGGGATAAAACGGAATTCTTTCGGCTTTCTCATGATTTGTTCCTGTGTAATTTGCATTTACCAAATAAATGCTTGCAAACAAGTTATTTGCATATGTTGAAGCAGAATCTAGAGAGGATAATAAGGTAGTTCCTATTATGGAATATGTCTCTGTCCCAGAGATAAATGCAGCCACCGCAAGTATTATTGCAATGAACACTACCAGTGCAATTGCCAAAACCCAATATGGCTTTTCTTCTATAAGCAACTTTCTTGATACAAACATTGCAACTGAACCAAATATCCCAAAAATCGAAATTGCATATAGAAGGAGGAGGGTGTTTAGCTCTATTACCATATACTCTGCATCAATTACTATGGGTTGCATTCCTACTACTGACGAAATAAGCATCAATCCTGAAGAAAATGCAAACAGAACGAAGGCAAGTAATTCATAGGCAAGTTCAAGCAGATTTAGCCTGTATGTTGGAAGAATGTGGCTTACCTTAATTCGAGGTACTGAGAGCTGGATTAGAGGCTTTGGGGGATGGACTTCTGGAACAACTATCCTTGGAAGTATTATTCTGATGTGGGGAAGGTAGAGATGAGGGATCTCAATTCTCATTTTTGGTACTCTGAAAACTGGTGCTCTAACCTTTATTTTTGGAATTCTTAATATAGGAACCCTTATAAGCGGTGCGTAGAGGTGGAACTGAGGTATTACAATGCGTGGTATGGGTATAGAGAGCCGTATGTGGGGGAGGTGAATAGGCGGAAGGGAGATACGAATTGAAGGCATGGATATGTGAGGAAGTACTATCACTCTCTGAGATGGAAGAGTTTGTGGCTCTCTTGCGACTGCTTCTGTGGTGTGGATTGGTTTGTAGGGTCTTAGTGAGATATATTGTGAAGTAAGGTAAATGACACTTACAATAAGTCCACCTGCAATTATGGACAAAACGGAATAGATGGCATCTATTTCAATTATATATTCTTGCTGCTCGATGCTAATGATACCTTCCTTGGTCTGGAAAAGGTATAATAATGAGACTGAAACAAGCAGAGCAACAAACATAATTCCATAAACGACTTTTGCCTGATGACTCCAGAAGACTTGTGCAAGATCTATTGTTGGAAAGAGTGGTTCCGGAGGAGCTTCTTCTACTTTTACTTCAAGCTTTCTCTTGGCTGCAATCTCAAGCTCTGGATAGTAGCGAACCTGAAGTGTGCTGACCTTGTGCTTTCTAAGTAAGATGACCATTAAAGCAAGCAACGAACCTACAGAGATTGCTGCAAAAAGAACAAGCACATATGCGGCTCCAAAGAGGACTGAGTAGTAGGGAAGCTGACTTGGGGATGGCGGCTTTGGAATAAGCGTTTTGGGAGGGGCGTTCTTTGCAGAGAGTTTAGAAGCCTTAGCAAGTTTTAGGGCTTCTTCATAGTTTCCTTTTGAAAATGCATATAATGCGTTGTTTAGCTCCTCATAAGCCTGTCTTGTCTCTTTTCCGGTGGCTTCGTTCAATGCTTTCTTTGCCTCTTCGATTTCCTTCTGCGCCTCCTGCTTGAGAATCAGAGGTGAAATGACGCATCTGTTATCGATGCACTCCTCACCTTCCTTGCAGTCAAGTGATGAGCAACATTCATAATTTATCCAAGTGTGATTAGCTGCATAGCCGCATTTTCCGCTTATTTGTAGACATCTACCCCAACTACAGTATTGATTATCTAAGCATTGAGAATCGTCATCGCATGAAGCTCGTATGCAAAATCCTCCTACGCATATCTCTCCTTTCTTGCAATCAGAATCTGCAAGGCAGGCTAGGTCAGGTAGTGTCTGGTTGAGGACGATCTGAACGCACTTTCTTCCCTCGCATAGGTATCCGGAAGGGCAGTCCAAACTTGAGAGACATTGGGGTTCTTCTTTTTCTTTGGTACAGCTTACACTATATATTCGTGAGAATGGGTAGAAATCTGTCTTTGAAAGCGAGAGAGAATACTGCCCTTGCGTTGGTGGAACAAAGGCTATCTTTCCATTTTTATCTGTTCTTCCTGAAGCAATTATATTTCCGCCAATTCGTCCTTCTTCTCTTATAGAGTAGGATGCATCTTGAAGCGGAGAACCAGCATACTCAACGATTATGACTGATTTTGTTCCCGCACAACCGATCCTTGCTACAACGCTGAATGTTTTGAGTGGTTCGCCTGGACAAATTCCGCAGTCCTCTGAGCAAGTGGCGCAATTTTCGCCTACAGAATAATGGCATACTCCGTCGCCGCAATAAGGCTTTATTACAATTAAGTATGCGGGGTCAGAAGATGTTTCAGTGAGAAGATAAATGTCATTTTCAAGTACCTTTGTTGCGTTTGCAACTATCCAACTTGACAGACATATGCTCTTCTCAAAATCCCACTTTGAGCATTTATAAAGAACTGCATTTTGTTCATCGCTTAAGGACAGATTGAGCCACGAATAGCTAAACGAAATATCTGCGTTTGTAAAGTTAAGTGATGTATTGAATGCTACCCCGCCCTTGAAGTTAAGGTCTCCAGAAGGAGCGTATGCGAAGAGGTCCATTTGCAGATTTCCGCCATTTTCTCTTGAGACGTTTATTTCCATAAACGTTATGTTGAAGCTCCCGTTAAAGCTCTTTGTCTTCAGGTCAAGAATAGACTCTGACAATTCAACTACAAAACTGGAATTTCCAAGAAGATTCTTAACTATTGCAGTAGAATTGGGGTATAAGAAGGTCATATTGACGTATAAATCGGATTGGTTTGCAGTTAGCGTTGAGAAGTGGAACTGTACAGGCTCGGAGACCTCAAAGTAGTCACTTGCATTTGCTGTGTTGCCGGCAGTATCATTTGCATAGAAGGTTATGTTATACCTCCCATAAATTTGCGGTGTGACGTAGGTTGTTGGTATTGAGCTTATTTCAACCATTGATGAGTTTGGAAGTGTGATGTTTGCCCACATCTTGTCAACCTGAACATTATCTGTTACAGTGGCGTAGAGATACACTTGAGATCCGTTTGAAGCGATTTTTGGAGTTATAGAAGTATCGACGACAACTGGGGGTGAAATATCATAAACAGAGATTGTTATGTTTATTATTTCTGTTCTAGTGTTTGACACAAAGCTTGAGTAATTAGTGGTATTGAAATCCACAAAGAAAGCATGGATGGTAAAGAGGTTGCCAGTTGCATTCACATTCCAGCTGAAGGTACATGATTCATCCTTTTTTAGAGAGGTACAGTTGGTCTGCGGATTCGGGCTTATTGTATAGAAAGGAATCGCTCCTTGGACGGTCGAGATTGCTCCTGTCTTTGTGGTAGGTAGGATTATGTTATCAGTTGTATTCTGACTCTTGTATTCGCTTGAGTTGCAGGATACCCTGAAAGTATAGGATGTATTCTCAGCCAATATAGAGTGGTTTTCATACAAAGAGCTTGTGGAATTGAAACTCATTTGGAGTGGCTCGGTGTAGGCTGAATCTGGATCTGCCTGCTTTTTGAATTGGATGATACAGGTTCCTTCTGAAGGGCCTATTACGTCTCCGACTTGTCCTTGCGTGTAGTTTGCCAAGAACTTTATTTCTTTGCCAGCTGCTCTGCTCTTCCCTCCATACGGCATTCTGGGATTTGTCTCGCTCCAGATAACCAAGTAAGACTCATTGAGAAGGCCACCGGCGTATCCTGAAAATGAAGAGACATTGAACTCAATGTATGTGGGATACTGAACAAAGGGAATTTGGGTTGCTTTCCACTCTGGACAGCTGAATGATTCTTGATCAAAGTTCGGACAGTGCAGAATAGCGTCTACTTTATCCTCTGTGGGTAGGATTATTTTTGCTGATTCGATAGTAATATTTGAAACAGCAACTACGTCGGTCTTTATTCGCGAATCGTCCACATAGTCTATAACGACTTTTACTTCACCAGGCACCACTCCATATAATTCTACTTTTGGTTGTGGCACGCTTTCAGCAATCCTGTAAAGGGCAGCTCTTTGTGGGGGGGAGATAGCTGAACCGGTAGTTGCTGCGTCCTGGCGCTTTACAAACGTAATGTTGAATTTTCCATCAGTTCCGTTTGTTATGGTATATTCCCCTCCCTTACTAGTATTTTTTAAGGTAAAGACAACTGTGAGTTGCTGAGAAACATTCTCAGTGGACTTGAGTATTTGGAGATTTACGTTTATGGAAGTATTCTGACCTAAGATAACTTCAACTGATGGAAGATAATAGGAAGCAAATCCGCTTTTTTCTAATCTTAGCGAGTAATTTGCTTCTGAGAGGTTTCCAATAACAAGCGGAGTCACGCCAATCGGACTTTCATTTAGATAGATGGTTGCGTTCTCAGGAGTTGAGTAAACCAAGATACTTCCATATTTTATCTGTTGGTTTTCTGCTGATATATTTTGTATGTGGTTTTGATCTTGTGTTTCTTTTTTGCTTATATTTACCTCTTCGCCAATCACGTTTAGTATCACAAAGCCTTCTTTTCTTTCATCTTCCGGCGTCTTTAGCTGGTGGATTAGATTACTTGCAAGCTCTGATATGTCATCAAGTATAGTTATATTTCCAAACAGCGGTAGTTCTATTGGATCAAGGGTCGCTTCAACTCCACCGCATTCCCCGCCAAGGCAAGTTACACGAGCAGTAAAGGTAAAGAATTCGCCTTGAACAACACTCGCATTTGATGAATGTGAAACAACGCTTGCCGCTAGGTGTCCCCAAGGTATGCTCCAATTGTTAGTTATATTTGCTGTGTTTCCATATTCATCTATGCATGAAGCTGTAAGATTGAAGTCGCCCGAATCGTTTATAGTATGATTTACCTCGGCAATCCAGTCAGTTAGAACAACGACTGTTGCATTTGATGTGTTGATCAAAGCAATTGTGTCTGGTTCATTTGTCAATAGATAGCTTGCGCGTACTATGTTGTTGTTAGGGTCAGTACAACTTAAAGAGATATTTACAATTTTTTCACCATAGACAAATTCCGTGCAGTTTTTGTATATGCCGGTTTCATTGGAACAAGTCAGATTGCTTATTTCAGGAATCTGGCCACCGGATATGTTTATTGAAAATATGGATTGCGCTCCGGTTGAGGAGAGACTGAATGAATTGTTGCAATAAGGTTGCCATGAATAATTGCCATTTGGGAGATTTCGCCATATTGTAAGATTTGAATTGTGCTGCGCTGGAGTGGATTCATTATAAGTGGTTCCGTTTATGATTACTGCGCAAGAGACTTCACCCACTGGATTTTCAACATAAAATGTGAAGTTGATAAGTGTGGTGTCTATGAAAAGGGAGTTATTCTCCGGATATAAGGGGGTCAATGATGGTGGTGCTGCTTGTGAGGAAGCTCTTGGTCCCCAGTCCTGGCCATATCCTGTCCAGTTTCCTCCCTGAGTTGAGGCTGACAGTGGATAGCCGCTTCCATAATCTCCCCAGCC